>NZ_JADYXE010000070.1:0-14614 GCF_015864465.1 Pseudoalteromonas sp. SWN29 | reverse complement strand
ACAAAAGAATTCGGATTCTTACATACCTAGAAGATCGTTCAAGTGCTATTAACTATTTCTTAAATGATCGGCATTAGTGCAATTGCACACCTTTATATAAATTCAAACTTAGATTACAGACCGTTTTTAATGATTTCTTGCGCTAACTCATCAGCAATTAAATGCGTTGATTTTTGCTCTTTTTCGCTGCGAGCAAAAATTTCAGTTAACGTATTAAAAATACCTTCAACATGTTTATTAGACGCTGCTGCACTGTAACCTTCTGGCGCTGTTTCGTAATAAACATTAATAATACCACCGGCGTTAATTACGTAGTCTGGTGCATATAAAATACCTTTTTCACGAATAACTTCACCGTGACGAGACTCTGCCAGCTGGTTATTAGCACAGCCTGCAATAATAGTCGCTTTTAAACGCGGTATCGTTAAATCGTTAACCGTTGCACCTAATGCACATGGTGCATAAACATCAACGTTTAAGTCGTAAATTTCATCAATACCAACTGCAGTGGCACCAAAATCATTAACTACACGGTCAATTGCTGCTTGGTTAATATCAGTTACAAACAGTTCAGCACCTGCATCATGTAAATGTTTACATAAACCATAAGCAACAGCACCTAAACCTTGAACAGCTACTTTAACGCCTGCAAAGTCTTGATGGCCACGTTGATGTTGTAACGCAGCTTTAATTCCTAAAAAAGTACCGTAGGCTGTAAATGGTGATGGGTTACCACTTTTACCCTCAAGACCCAGTACGTAATTAGTTTCTTTATTCATAATAGCGACATCAGCACATGTGATATTTACATCTTCTGCTGAGTAATAGCTGCCATTTAATCGCTCTAATTGACGACCAAATGCACGGAATAATTGCTCAGATTTAATTTCTTTTGCATTGCCTATAATTACAGATTTACCGCCACCAAATGGTAAGCGCGCTACTGCATTTTTATATGTCATGCCTTTTGATAAACGTAGCACGTCGTAAACAGCATCTTCGTCGTTTGCATAATCCCACATTCTACATCCGCCAACAGCAGGACCTAGATTGGTATTATGTACAGCAATAATTGCTTTTAAACCCGACTCTTCATCAGAACAAAAAACTACTTGTTCATGGTTATCAAATTCAACTCGATTAAACACAGCCACTTAAAATACTCCGAAATAGTTAACCCGTGAGAGGGTATGCGCGCTGGAAATTGCCGAGACTTTATCACTTCATATTCGAGTTCGCTACACTCACAGATGATAAAACCGATGAAAACATGACTCTTAGATTAAATAATCAAATTAAAACTTTTATACAGATAAAAAACCCATAAAATCATCATTAGACAGTTTTAAAAACTATAAATATAAAAACCACACCAACTTACGTTTACGTGAACGTAACGATGTTGCTATATGTAAAGTTTAATATACAAGTACTAACTGCCCGCTAAGCGCTATGCTCTATAGGTTTACAGTAAAAAATGGCGATTATTACCAACTGGTCAGATGTGAAAACCTGATCATAGCTATATCTAAAAAACAAAAAAGCGAGCACTAGGCTCGCTTTTAACAACACAAGTTAGGTTATTTTAGCTTGCTATCAAGCTCTTCTATTTTAGCTTTCCAGATTGCAGGGCCTTGTGTATGCGCATTGGCGCCTTCACTGTCTACTGCAACGGTCACTGGCATATCTTCTACTTCAAATTCATAAATAGCTTCCATACCTAAATCTTCAAAAGCAACTACGCGTGCTTTTTTAATTGCTTTAGATACCAAGTAAGCTGCACCACCTACTGCCATTAAATAAACAGATTTATGCTCTTTAATCGACTCAACCGTTGCAGGGCCACGTTCAGCTTTACCAATCATGCCTACAATGCCTGTTTTTTCTAGCATCATATCGGTAAATTTATCCATGCGAGTGGCTGTTGTAGGGCCAGCAGGACCTACTGCTTCATCACGTACCGCATCCACAGGACCAACGTAATAAATAAATTTATTATCAAAGTCTACGCCTTTTGGTAAACCTTCACCTGAGTTGATCATATCTTGCAGGCGTTTATGCGCTGCATCACGACCTGTTAAAATAGTGCCTGAAAGTAAAACAGTTTCACCCATTTTCCATTCTTGAACATCTTTTTTAGTCAGTGTATTTAAGTCAACACGGCGAGTGCCTTCGCCTACTTCAAATGTTACTTGTGGCCAATCTTCTAGTTTAGGCGCTTTTAAATTCGCAGGGCCAGAACCGTCAAGCGTAAAATGTACATGGCGAGTTGCCGCACAATTTGGGATCATTACTACAGGTTTTGAAGCTGCATGCGTTGGTGCTGTTTTAATTTTAACATCAACAACCGTTGTTAAACCGCCTAAGCCTTGTGCGCCAATACCTAATTTATTAGCGCGGTCAAATATTTCTAAACGCAGTTTTTCTTCAGTCGTTTCTGCACCGCGCTCCATTAGTTCATGGATATCAACCGGGTCCATTAACGACTCTTTAGCCATCACTGCCGCTTTTTCAGCCGTACCACCAATACCTATACCTAGCATGCCTGGCGGACACCAACCAGCACCCATTGTTGGTAATGTTTTTTCTACCCACTCAGCAACGTCATCTGACGGGTTTAGCATAACCATTTTACTTTTGTTTTCAGAGCCGCCGCCTTTAGCTGCAACCATTACTTCTACTTTTCCACCCGCTACTAAATCAATATGCACAACCGAAGGTGTATTATCTTTCGTGTTTTTACGCGTGCCAGCAGGGTCTGCAACAATAGATGCACGTAAAGGGTTATCTGGATTCAAATATGCACGACGAGTACCTTCATCAACCATTTGTTGAACGGTTAAATCTGTTTTATCCCACTTAACATCCATACCTACTTTAACAAAACAGGTAATAATACCGGTATCTTGGCAAAGCGGACGCTTACCTTCAGCCGACATACGTGAGTTAATTAAAATTTGTGCAATGGCATCTTTTGCCGCTTTACTTTGTTCTTTGTTGTAGGCTTTTTCGAGTGCTTGAACAAAATCAAGTGGGTGATAGAACGAAATATATTGCAATGCATCTTCAATGCTATCAATAAAGTCTTGCTGACAAATTGTACTCATAGTGGTTCCTTAAGTTACCGTTACGCGTTGTCGCGTAATCTAAATCAAACCGGTGACGGTGGTTTGCACTGTTTTTTGCAGCTTAGTGCTGCCAAAAAATTTGACTTATGATACCCTCCCAGCCCGCTTCGAGCCAGTTTTTAAAGGGGTAGTAAATGCTAAACAATAAAAATAATTGTATTAAATTGGCGATAAAACAAAGCTGTATTGATGTATTTGCACATTTTGCACACCTTCCTTACGCTATCCTATTAGATTCTGCTAATAGTGAGCATGTAAATAGTCGTTTTGACATTATAGCAATTGAACCGACAAAGACGCTTGAAGTACAAAACAACAAGAGCTATTTAAATGATCAACAAAGCAGTAAAAGCTGTTTTGAAATAATGAATAGCGAGCTTTCGCGCCTTGATAAAACTAAAGCCGATTACGGTTTATCCTTTAACGGCGGTTGGCTTGGTTACTTTGGCTACGATCTAGGGCGTACAATTGAAAGCATTCCCACAATTGCTATCGAAGACATTAACTTACCCCAAATGGCTATTGGCCTTTACTTAGATGCCCTTATTTACGACAAGCAGCAACAAAGCTGGTTTTATGTATCGCAGCCAAACACCGATCGATTAGCGCTTTATGAGCAATACTTAAATACACACGTTAACTCTCGAGTTAATACGCAGTCCTTTGCCCTAAACAGCGACTGGCAATCAAATATGAGCGAAACGGAATACGCTGCAAAGTTTGCCCAAATTGAGGAGTATTTAAAAAGTGGCGATTGTTACCAAATTAATTTAGCGCAGCGCTTTAACGCTCAGTTTGAAGGCTCCCCTTGGGCAGCTTATATTAAACTGCGTGAGGCAAATAAAGCGCCGTTTTCAAGCTTTATAAATCACCCTCAAGGGGCTATTTTATCAATTTCTCCTGAGCGCTTTATATCTGTAAACAATAACGTTGTAGAAACCAAGCCAATTAAAGGCACACTGCCGCGAAAAGCAGATGCACTAGAGGATCAACGCCAAGCGCAAATACTCGCAGCATCAGCTAAAGATCGCGCTGAAAATGTAATGATTGTTGATTTACTGCGTAACGACTTAGGCAAAGTAGCAAAACCAGGCAGCGTTCACGTCCCTTCCCTTTTTGCTATTGAAAGCTTTCCGGCTGTGCATCATTTAGTGAGCACGGTCACCTCAGAACTTGATGAAGGTAAAACAGCGGTCGATCAGCTAAAAGCCGCATTCCCGGGTGGCTCAATCACCGGTGCACCTAAAATCAGGGCTATGGAAATAATTGAAGAACTAGAGCCGCATCGCCGCAGCATTTATTGTGGCTCAATTGGTTATTTAAGTGCGTGCGGTAATATGGATACGAGTATCACTATTCGCACCTTGGTGTGCCACAAAGCACAAATTTACTGCTGGGCAGGCGGGGGGATAGTCGCTGATTCTAAAGTCGAATTGGAATATCAAGAAACTTACGATAAAGTAAATAAAATCCTCCCTTTATTAAAACAGTAGGTCGCTTTGAATAGTGAACACATTATGGCGCGGTTTTTGTTAAGCCCTACAGCTGAGCCAAATCAATTAAAAGACACGCGTAAAAAACGCGCTAGCGCTGTTATGCTGCCAATTATTGATGTAGGCGACCATGCACATATTTTACTGTGCAAACGCCCTACTTATTTACATCATCACCCTGGGGAAATTTGTTTACCTGGAGGAAAGTTTGAAGTGAGCGATATAACTCTTCGCACCACAGCACTTCGCGAGCTAAAAGAAGAGCTAAATATTGCCCAAAGCAACGTTAATGTATTAGGTCACTTACCTGAGTATTCAACCTTAACCGGTTTTAGTATTAGCCCGTATGTGGGGTTACTTAGTAAAGGTACCACCTGGGAAAATGACTACAATGAAGTACAAGCAAGCTTTTTACTGTCTGTTACTGAATTAAATAACGAAGCTAACTGGCAACCCTTACCTTTTCAACGATTTGGGAAAACAGTTATTTTGCAAGGTTTTAAAACCCCACATGGTTTACTTTGGGGTGCGACGGCAAGCATTATAAAAAACTTTACAAAACAACTCGCCTTACCAGTTTAAATCTTCGTTATTAGTAGTTACACAATCACAATTCCACGTTATCATGCTCGACCGTTCAAAGAGCAGCTTCGTGCTGATAAAACAAAGTAGAGACACACATTATGATCAGTGCATTTGATATGTTTAGCATTGGTATTGGCCCTTCGTCATCACACACCGTTGGCCCAATGCGCGCATCACGCTTATTTGTTAATGACCTACAAGAACAACAATTATTAGCAAATGTTACCGATATTAAAGTAGAGCTGTATGGATCTCTTGGTCAAACAGGTGTTGGCCATGGCTCGGGTAAAGCCGTAATTCTTGGTTTAGCCGGTTACGATCCTGAAACAATTGATGCCGATTTAGTCGACGACATTTTAGCAACCATTGAAAAAGACCAAGTTATTTATTTAAACAAAACACACAAAGCTAAGTTTCCAAAACAAGGTGCAATTGTTTTTCATCGTCGTAAAACACTGCCTAAGCACTCTAATGCAATGGAAATTATCGCCTCAAACAACGGCGAAAAAATTTACAGCAAAGTATATTACTCTATTGGCGGTGGCTTCATTGTTACCGACGAAGAGTTTGAAAACGAAAAACAAGCGGCCCTCGATATTAGAGAAGAAAACCCGGCCCCCTTCCCATTTGGTAGCGCAAAAGAGCTACTAGAGATGTGTAAAGAGTCTGGGTTTAGTGTTTCTACCTTGATGATGAAAAACGAAAAAACACTGCGCACTGAAGATGAAATAAAAGACACGCTGTTCCATATTTGGAAAGTAATGATGGCGTGTATTGACCGTGGTATGCGCACCGAAGGTATTTTACCTGGCGGCTTAAAAGTAAAGCGCCGTGCGCCAAGCTTATACTTAAAACTAAATATAGAAGTCAGTAACGATCCACTTCGTGCAATGGACTGGGTTGATTTATTTGCCCTTGCCGTAAACGAAGAAAATGCAGCAGGTGGGCGTGTAGTAACTGCACCAACTAATGGCGCTGCGGGTATTTTACCGGCTGTGCTTATGTACTATCACACATTTGTGAAAGAAGTAGACCGCGATATAGCCACGCGCTATTTATTGACGGCCGCTGCTATTGGTATTTTATATAAAAAGAATGCCTCTATTTCAGGTGCCGAAGTAGGTTGCCAAGGTGAAGTGGGCGTTGCGTGTTCTATGGCTGCCGGTGCATTAACAGAAATTGTTGGTGGTAACGTTGTACAAGTAGAAAACGCTGCAGAAATTGGTATGGAACATAATTTAGGCCTAACGTGCGACCCTGTTGGTGGATTAGTACAGGTGCCGTGTATTGAACGTAATGCAATGGGCGCAATTAAAGCAATTAACGCTTCACGTTTAGCTATACGTGGCAGTGGCGAGCAAAAGGTATCGCTTGATAAAGTGATTAAAACCATGCTTGAAACCGGCAACGATATGAAAACCAAATACAAAGAAACCGCTCGCGGTGGATTAGCAGTTAATATTATCGAATGCTAGCCAGCTCTTTATAAAAGTAAAAAGCCGTCTATTTAAAAATAGACGGCTTTTTTATTACTCGTTTAGTCTAGTTACATTATTTAACGGGTAACTCTATATCTGCAAATAATTTATCCACGTCATCTTGGTTACGTAATAAGCTTGCTCGCTCTACTCGCTCTTTAGTTAAGTGTGGAGCAAAACGTTCGATAAAATCATACATGTAAGTACGTAAAAAGCTGCCCTTTCTAAAACCAATTTTGGTCGTGCTAGCTTCAAATAAATGGCTTGCATCAATACACACTAAATCTGTGTCGCTCACTTGATCTATCGCCATTGACGCAACAACACCTACTCCTAGCCCTAAACGTACATATGTTTTTATAACATCGGCATCAGTTGCAGTAAATACAATATGTGGCTCAAGTCCGTGTGCGCTAAATGCTTTATCAAGCTCTGAGCGACCCGTAAAACCAAATACATATGTAATAAGCGGGTACTGAGCAATATCAGCCACAGTTAAACTATTTGCCTTTTTAGCCAACGGATGGTCTTTAGCGATAACAATACTGCGGTTCCAATGGTAACAAGGCAGCATCACTAAATCTGAATACAAATGCAGCGCTTCTGTAGCAATAGCAAAATCAGCATCACCGCGTGCTGCCGCATCAGATATTTGCTGTGGTGTCCCTTGGTGCATATGAAGTGATACCGCAGGGTATTTTTTCATAAAGCCTTGAATAACATTAGGCAAAGCATAACGAGCTTGGGTATGTGTAGTTGCTATGTTTAACTTACCCTGGTCAGGCAACGTATGTTCATTAGCAACTGCTTTAATACCTTCTACTTTAGAGAGTATTTCGCGAGAAATATTAATAATATCTTCGCCAGCACCCGTTACATGCGTTAAATGCTTACCACTGCGGCCAAAAATTTGTACACCCAACTCATCTTCTAGCATGCGTACTTGTTTAGAAATTCCTGGCTGCGAGGTAAATAAACTCTCAGCAGTCGCTGAAACATTTAATTTATGATTTTGTACTTCTACTATGTATCTGAGTTGTTGTAATTTCATGGCTGCAAATTTTAACGTTATTATTCATATTATTTATAAAGGCAATACCACTTAAAACCAAGTGTTATTTACATAAAATAGTACTTTAAGGCTTTAGGTATGCAATTATCTGATTAGAGCTCAAGGCTAGCATAATAAATATGCTTGAGGTAGCGATGATTATTCAGCTTAAATTTATAAGCCCTTAGGCTTACTACCGTTTATAAAGGGCTGAACCTATCAATTTTTGGTATATTTTTAAGTTAATCGGCGCAAAGCTACCCTGTTAACACATATTTAATGTAAGATTATAAAATTAGCTTATATATCCGAGAATTACACCATGATCGTTTCTATTATAATAGTGCTTATAGTTGCATTGATTGTGATTGCACTTTGGGTAAGTGCTGTACAACAACACAAAGAAAAACAAGAAGCGGAACGCCGTAAAGAGCTTACAAAACAAAAAGCTATAATAGAAGAAACAGAAGAAGCGCTAATGAATAGTGCCAATATACCTCTTTCTGAAAATATAATCCGTGTATTGCAACGCCGTATTTACGAAGCATTAAATACGATGGTTACTAATTCGCCAACATCTAAAGCACTTAAAAGCCGTTTAGGTGAGGCTAAAACGCACCTCTCCAATGCAGTTCTAGACAACAGCAGTGAAGCCCTAGCGTTACCCAATAATGACAAACAACTTGTTGGCCTAATTCAAGGCATCAAAAAATTGCGCTCAATTTTACGCTCTGAACATAATAAAGGTCGTATTGATAGCCAAGTTTTTGTTTTAGAAGATAAACGCCTCGAAAAACTACAACTACGTATTAATATTGAAAGCCAAATAAAGCGTGGTTTGTCTGCCCGTTCAGCCAGTATGGTTGGCTCTGCAAGACAGTACTTTGAAAAAGCGCAAGCAACACTCAGTGCAGTCACCTATTCTGACGAATATGTAACAGCAAAACGCCTGGAAGTTGAAGGTTACTTAGAAGCCATAAGTGTTGAACTAAGAGCTTCTAACGCAAGCGCACTTAAAAAGAAAACAGAAGCTGAGCAAGATGATTTAGACATATTGTTTGCTCCGAAAAAGAAATGGTAGTGTTTTTATAAAAGCATTAAAAAGCCTGCACAAATTAAATTTGTGCAGGCTTTTTTTATTTTTCGTTAGCCATTAAGACAAAAATGCAAACTTGAAAACAAACAAGGCTGTTAATATCCAAACACTAATACTGACTTGATCTTTTTTACCACACAATACTTTAACCGCAGTGTACGATATAAAACCAAGCGCAATACCATGTGCAATAGAGAACGTTAATGGTGTCATTAGCAACACAACCGTTACGGGAATTGCATCGGTCATATCATCCCAATCTACAAACTTTAAATTTTGCAGCATCAACACAGCTACGTACAAAATAGCGCCCGCCGTTGCATATGCCGGTACCATTTGTGCAAGCGGTGCAAAAAACATCATCAGTAAAAAGCAAATGCCTACAACTACAGCTGTTAAGCCAGTACGTCCGCCAACAGATACACCAGCAACCGATTCTATATACGATGTAGTCGTAGACGTACCTAGCATCGCACCTGCAATTGTTGCTGAGCTGTCAGCACTTAATGCGCGCCCTAAACGAGGCATATTGCCCTTTTCATCCGCTAAACCCGCTTTTTGGGTTACAGCAACTAACGTACCTGAAGTATCAAAAAGATCGACAAACAAGAAGGCAAAAATAACACTCAACATTGAAATATCAAAAGCTGCGGCAAAATCTAGCTGCATAAAAGTAGGCATTATTGATGGTGGCATAGCCATAACACCGTGATATTCAACAAGCCCAAAACTTAGGGCAATACCAGTCACTAATAAAATACTAATAAGTACGCCACTTTTAAAATCGCGGTATAAAAGCGCAGCTATTACAAAGAAGCTTAATATAGCCAATAACGGCCCTGGAGAAGTAATGTCGCCCAACTGCACTAATGTTGCTGGGCTTGAGACAATAATGCCTGCATTTTTAAGCGCAATTAATGCTAAAAAAGCACCTATACCCGTTGCGATAGCTCGCTTGAGCACCAGAGGTATGGCATTAATAATCCACTCTCTGACTTTAAATAAACTTAAAAATAAAAATATACAACCCGACATAAATACAGCCCCTAACGCGGCTTGCCAGGTATAACCCATTCCTAATACGACACCATAAGTAAAAAAAGCATTTAGTCCCATACCAGGTGCTAATGCTAATGGATAATTAGCCCACAAACCCATTATGAAACAGCCTATTGCAGCTGCTATACATGTTGCTGCAAATGCAGCCCCTTGATCCATCCCTGTTTCAGCAAGCATAGCCGGGTTTACAAATACAATGTATACCATAGTTATAAAGGTAGTTAGGCCAGCAACGCACTCGCGTTTAACTGTTGAATTATTTTCGCTCAGTTTAAATAAGGCTTCAAACATAATAAACTTGTGATAGTAAAAAGTGGCGGGATTTTAACATAAAAATTATCTTTTACAGGACATTTTACCTTGCTATATACTAAACTATTAAAGTAATTAAAATAATAAATTAACCAATATGCTTAAAACAACACCTTGCGAGCAAGACTTAGCGCAACAACTAGATAATATTTTAGGTTTTGTGACTCAACCTGAAAATACTTCTGTGCCTATTGATAATAAAAAAAATGAGCAAAGTACTTTAAATAAAGCCCTATATTATTTAAAAAATAATCAACCCCCATTAGCAGCAAAATGGATGCGCCTTGCTGCAATGGCAGGAAACCAAAGAGCACAGTTTTATTTAGGTTTATTTTTTGTGAAAGGTGAAGGCGTGCCACAAAGTGTATTTCATGCTGTAGCTTGGTTAAGCTTGGCAAGTAGTCAGGGATACGCCCCTGCCACTGCAGCGGTTACAGATATACGTAAGCATATTGAAACTAAGCGATTTAAAGATGCCCAATGTTATGCAGCAAGTTTGTACGAACAAATCCATCAACTCCAGTTTTCTCAGATGATCCCTCGCACGAGTGAAAACACATAGGCTAACTATGAAAAAAGTACTGTATACAGTGTTTGAAAGTACTGTATATGGTTACAAAGACAATTCTATACAGTATAAAACCCGAAAATTAAGACATTACTCAAAAATTTATTTTTAGAATACCTTCTCAAAAACAACCCTATAACAAGCTGATTAATAAAGAATTATAAATTTAAAAAATAAAAACAATGATCAAAAGCTGAATAACTGTACAAATAAATAGCATAAAAGGCTTGCACGAAAACACTGTATAAACTACTGTATATGAATACTGTATAAAAACCCAGTGAGTGAAATTATGTTACAGACTATTACCGTAAGAACAGTTAAAAGTTACCAACAAGATGAGCAAAGCGATTGCGTAAATTTGATTCAGATTGAAGATGAAATTTCAGCGACCTTTGAGCTTTTAAAAGTATTACATCAGTACAATAGTTCTAATGCTTGGACGTTATTAATTGCTCCAGACCATGTACCGAGTAAAGCTTTACTTGACTCATGCTCTATTGATACAAGTAAACTCTTAGTAATTAGGCAAAAACACCTAGTAAATTTAGAGTATGTATTAAACTCTGCATTACATAACGGAAATTTTGCAGCGGTAATTACCTGGACCGATATAGTTAATAACCAATTACTTACTAATCTATCGTTCGATTTGAGTAAAACGAATACAAAACTATACTGTTTTACTAAAAATGCTCAAACAACAGAGATACCACTCGCCCAACAAGCTTGTTAAACTAATGTTTTAGACTCTGTATTATTATTATGACCTCACTCAATACCACATTATGTTTTTGCAGCAGTGGGCACGATTATGCCAATTGCTGCGAGCCGCTTCACTTATCTGTTAAGCAAGCTGACACTCCAGAACAACTTATGCGCTCACGATTTAGTGCCTATGTTATTAAAAATGCAAAATATGTTTATCAGACCTACGCAAAAGAAAAACAAGCTGAAAACCCGGTTAAAGAAATCAATGATTTTGCTAACAGTTGTCGATTTATCAATCTTGATGTAATTAGCTCAAGCCATGATGAAGATACTGGCAATGTAGAATTTAAAGCCCAATATTTTTATCAAAACTTATTTTGTGAACTTCACGAAAAATCGCAGTTTATTAAAGAAGATTCCAAATGGCGTTATTTAGATGGTGCTATATACCCAGTTGAAGATATTAAAGTGGGCAGAAATGATGATTGCCCGTGCGGTAGTAATAAAAAATATAAAAAATGTCATAGCGTGTAATAATTTTATTTGATTACCTATAAAGTGTTTTTAAGTATCACGAGCTTTATTCGCTAGCTCAGCTTAAAAACACACTTTGTTACGCCCTTGCATTTTAGACTCATACATTTTTTCGTCTGCGATCTGTAACGTATTTTTATTACTTTCGTAAGGTTGTAATGTTGAGCCGCCAATACTAATGGTAACAAACCCGTACTCTGAATATTTATGAAGAATTTTTAAGTCGATTATATTTTTTTTGATTTTATCGGCAACACAAATTGCACCTTCAGTGCTTGTATGAGGTAAAACAACTACAAACTCTTCGCCGCCATAACGCGCTACAAAATCTGTTGGCCTTTGCAAACTATTAGTAATAGTTTGTGCAACAAGGTTTAATACCGTATCACCTTGCACATGACCATAAATATCGTTGTATTGCTTAAAGTAATCTATATCGATAAGTAGTAGCGCATAATCGACTTTTTCTCGTAAGGCACTTCGCTCCATTTTACTAAAGTGTGCATCAAAATAGCGCCGATTAAACACTTTAGTTAAATCATCTAAAAATACTTTTTGATTGAGTAAGTCGTGCTGTAATTTTAATGTTATATGTGCACGAACTCGCCTAAATAATGTTTCTGTATTAATTGGCTTTTTAATAAAATCAACAGCTCCAGCTTCCCAGCACTCACTTTCTTCGTTTTCAAAGGATGTAACAAAAATAACAGGGATATCTTGTGTTTCAGTATTATTTTTTAATTTTAAGCATGTTTCAATACCGCTCATTCCACCCATATTAATATCGAGTAGAATTATGTCGGGTACCTCTGCATTGCAAATTTCAATTGCCTCTTCTCCACTTTCAGCTGTTGTTATATGAAAATGCTCTGATAATATTTTTTTCAATACTATGAGGCTCAATAACTGATCGTCAACTACAAGTACTTTAGAGTTCTTCAAACTTAATTTTAATTGATGGTCAGAGTAATTTATCGGCATGATACAACTATTTTATTTTATTAATTAAACACACCCTATAGCACTATATTTTGTTATGCAAATGTTAATGCATTGATTACTACTCAATTACCAATAAGAATTAGTCCATCGAAAACTTTTAAAGTATAAAAACAAAAAATGAGCCACTTGGGCTCATTTTTATAACTTCGAATACTTAATTAAATTAAGTATTATTCGTCATCATCTAAATCTAACTGTTGACGCTGAGCAGGTCGAGCTAAAATCTCTACATAGAAAGAGGTCAAACCTTGCTTTTCAATTTCGCCAATTTGGTTACTTAATTCAGCAACGCGCACAACTTGCGCATCTTCAGCTGTATTACCAAACTTACAGTCAAATGCCCAATAGTCAGCATCTTCAGGTAGCGTTTTATTACGCTCTCTTTTCAAATATTTTTTCACTTCGTGCTTTGCAGCATCAACCATACGAGGGTATTTGATTTTCTCGTGATTTAGCGTGAATGTTTTCTTCATTACGTTCCTAATTACCTTGGTTTAATGATAATGGCATTTCATGTCATACCATTTGACGCCATTATAGCAATTGCATTTAATTTTTGGATGCTTTTTTTTCATTAAATCAATTATTAGCAAATATATAAAGCAGACCCGTTATAAAGCATATATTAACTGATGATTATTACAATCATATATCACACCGCAATAAGCTGAAGTGGTTGATGTATTGCATCATTATTAAGACTGTCGTAAAAGGCAGCTGCATCTATTGGTGGATTAGCTAATTGCGTTTGTTCGCTTTTAATTCTTCTTCTGACAGCAAGTTCACAGTTATCTATTATATGAAGTGGAATATGCTTATCATCATTTCTAATCGCAAGCGGTTCAGGGTTTAAGCATTGTATTAGCTTAATGCTCGTCATGCCGCTACGCTCTCCTTCTTGAGATATTAATGCAGCATTGAATTGTCCAACCAACATATTATATTCATCAGTGGCTAAAAGTTGTTTTGGACCTGCGCCAAATTGCTTTCTTAATGCCTCTTCTTCTATAACTAAATTATCTATTTCAGTTTTTGGTAAATGAAATTGACTAAAGTCGAGTGCGTCATGTGACAACATTGCTAATAATAGTGAAAATTCGCCACGACGATTTTCATGCACACTATTATTGAGTCTACTGTTTAACTGACTCTCTGTGATTAACAAATCATCTATTTGCATAGTCTTTAGCCGATTGTGGTAACTGATAGATATTTATCGGCTTTATTTCAATTTTCTTTAGCTTTTTTCTTTACTTAAATACGCAATTTGCTATTATCAGCGCCGTTGCATTGGAGGGGTTCCCGAGCGGCCAAAGGGATCAGACTGTAAATCTGACGGCTCAGCCTTCGCTGGTTCGAATCCAGCTCCCTCCACCACTTTTCTTACCGCTAAGTTAAGTGGGGCCAAATGCAATAAAATTAGTGTGGAGGGGTTCCCGAGCGGCCAAAGGGATCAGACTGTAAATCTGACGGCTCAGCCTTCGCTGGTTCGAATCCAGCTCCCTCCACCACTTCTCTACTATTCCTATATTCCTATATTCCTATATTCCTATATTCCTATATTCCTATATTCCTATATTCCTATATTCCTATATTC
>NZ_JADYXE010000007.1:0-124763 GCF_015864465.1 Pseudoalteromonas sp. SWN29 | reverse complement strand
TGTGAAGAATCAAACTGAATACCAGCCTCAAGCTATTTAAAGAAAGCTTGAGGCTGGTTAGAAGAGATGGTATCTACAGTAAATTGTAATGTGGTGTTGCCATTCAAGGGGTTTGCTCACTTTTACACCGCTGTTTAGTATTCATGACACTTGTCCTCCTATTGGGTCTAATTAATTAGTCTACAAACACCCTCAAAACATGAAATTTTTAACTAAAAACTATACCCTTCGGCGCAGTTATTATTTAAATAATGGATGAACACACACACATGACAACATCTCAAGATGCAACGCTTTCAAATGCATCAACAAACACACACACTAATTCAAGCAAAAATTCAAACACAAAAACTAAATGGAACCTGCACGATACGCAGTGGACGTTAAGTTTATTTGGTACCGCCGTTGGCGCGGGTATTTTATTTTTGCCTATTAACATTGGTATTGGCGGTTTTTGGCCGTTAATTATTATGGCGTGTTTAGCGTTCCCAATGACCTTTTTTGCTCACCGTGGACTAGCACGATTTGTACTGTCGTCAAAAAATAAAGATGCCGATTTTACCGACGTAGTTGAAGAACACTTTGGTGTGACTGCGGGTCGATTAATTTCCTTGTTGTACTTTTTATCTATATTCCCAATTTTGCTTATTTACGGTGTGGGCTTAACCAATACTGTTGATAGTTTTATGGTTAATCAAATGGGGATGGAATCACCTTCTCGCGTGCTACTTTCAGGTGTATTAGTTGCAGGTATGATTAGCTTAATGATGGGCGGCGAGCGCTTGATGCTACGTGCCTTTGCTATTTTAGTGTATCCGCTTGTGGGCATATTGTTGTTTTTATCGCTTTATTTAATCCCTAGCTGGCAGATGCCAGATATGACAGTGCCTGAAATGGGCAGCTTTGGTAAAACGCTGTGGTTGTCGATTCCTATAATTGTGTTTTCGTTTAGTCACGCAGCGGCTATTTCTAGCTTTGTAAACGTGCAACGTGGTCATTATGGCGAACAAGCTACACGTAAGTCTGAGGCGATTTTAAAGCGTACTAGCTTGCTACTTATTACCTTTGTACTGTTATTTGTGTTCTCTTGCGTGCTGTCGCTTACAGGCGAGCAAATGGCGGCGGCTAAAGCAGCTAACGTGTCGGTTTTATCCTACCTTGCTAATATTACTGACAACTCATTTATTGCCACACTTGGGCCGCTTGTTGCTTTTATTGCTATTACGTCGTCGTTTTTGGGTCACTTTTTAGGTGCACGCGAAAGCTTTACAGGTTTAGTAACTAAGCAAACAAGCTTAAGCGCAAAAGCTACCGATAAAATTGGTGTGTTAATCATGTTTTTAGCTATTTGGTTTTGTGCTGTTAAAAACCCAAGTATTTTAGATATGATGGATCAGTTATCGGGCCCTATCATTGCGATGATTTTATTTATTATGCCAATGATTGCGGTTTATAAAGTACCTGCACTTAATAAATACCGAAATCGCTTTAGCACGCTATTTATATTAGCGGTTGGCTCACTTGCTGTATTTGCACTTTTATACAGCATGCTTAAGTAACCTTTTATTAATAATTTAAAAGCCCAGCTAAGCTAATTAGTTGGGCTTTTTTAGACATAAAAAAATGGCGCTCACTGAGCGCCATTTTTAGTTTAATTCGTTGCTATTATTCTGTATCTGGCAGGTTACGGCCATAGAATATTTCTTGCATTTCGCGAGTCAGTTTTGAGCGAATTTGTTCTTCTTCGCCCTCTGATAAGTCTGCTGTCGAAATACCGAATAAGTACGTGTTTAAATCGGTTTCTTTTAACATCATTTTGGTGTGAAACAGGTTTTCTTGATACACGTTCACGTCCATCATTTGGTACGCTTCTTTTGTATCTTCTGTCATGAAGTTTTGAATCGAGCTAATCGCGTGATCAATGTAGTGTTTAACACCGTTTATGTCGCGGGTAAAACCACGAACGCGGTAGTCAATAGTTACTACATCTGACTCAAGGCTATGAATTAAGAAGTTTAACGCTTTAAGTGGCGAAATAATGCCACAAGTAGACACTTCAATATCAGCACGGAATGTACAAATACCATCATCAGGGTGAGCTTCTGGGTATGTGTGTACACAAATGTGACTTTTATCTAGGTGCGCAACAACTGAATCAGGTAATGGGCCTGGTGCTTCGTCAGCATCGTAATTTTGCTGCTCTTCTACTGGTTCTTCTGAAACCAAAATAGTGACACTTGCGCCTTGCGGTTCATAATCTTGGCGCGCTACATTTAAAATGTTAGCACCAATAATATCAACAACTTCACCTAAAATGTCGGTTAGTCTATCTGCACTGTACTGCTCATCGATATATTCAATATATTCTTTACGTTGTTGCTCGGTCTTTGCGTAACAAATATCATAAATACTAAAGCTTAAACTTTTGGTTAAATTGTTAAAGCCATGAAGTTTAAGTTTATCGAAGGGTTTGTTCATAATAAACCAACCTATAAATTAGTGGGTTCTGCACCTGCAGAATGAAAAGTTCGCGGATTTTATACGAATTTTCCTCGTGGAAAAAGCGTTATTTTGCTTGTTCTTGCACAACTTCGTGGCTATGCGTAATTTCTACTGTTTTATCAAGCATTAATGCAACCGAGCAATACTTTTCAGCAGAGAGTGAAACTGCACGTGCAAGGTGTTTTTCAGACACATTATTGCCTTTAACAACAAAGTGTAAGTTAATTTTAGTAAACACACGGGGGGCTGTTTCAGCGCGCTCTGCACTTAGTTGCACCTGCACATCAGAAAAATCTTGTTTAGCTTTTTTTAAAATACTAACCACATCAACTGATGAACAACAGCCAACTGACATTAAAACCATTTCCATTGGGCTTGGTGCTGCACTATCGCTGCCGCCATCAAACACAACATTGTGGTTAGAATTAGAACGACCAATGAATGTATCGCCTTCAACCCATTTTACATTTGCTTGCATTGTTATATCTCAAAAAATATTTTCTTGATTGTAAGCAAGTTAGCCGTAGTTGCAAATGAAAATACAACGCAGGGCTATAAAATGGCTAAGATTGTTGCGTTAAAGCGCTATCAAAGAGGTTTTTTACTAAACCTGCAAATTCATCTATAAAGGCATGCTGTTCAGCCGTAACAGGCTGTGAGGTGATGCTACTGAGGACTTCTTCTAAATCGTAAACTATGCCGTCAACTTCGCGTACAATTTGACTACGCTGCTCTGTGTTGAGATTTGTGTGCTGCTCGCAAATAAGCATCACATTTTGTGCAATAACGTCTTCGATTAATTCCATGACTGTTGGGGCACCTGGTTTTATTTCGCCTGGCTTCTCAAACAATGCTAAATTTTGAGTTAGATACATGATCAAATCATCGTACCCTTGCCTATCTAAAACCATTTTTGTACCACCTTTGTATAATTAATTATTTTGATTTAAGCAGAAAGCGCTGCTGATTACTAGCCTTGTACGATAGCAATACAAAAAAAGCAGCCGAAGCTGCTTTTTTAGTGATTAAGTACTGCTTAATCTATTTTTAAGCCTGGGCTTAATGTTGCTGGCATCGCTACTTTTTCAAGCTCTACTGAAGCTACAGGGTATGCACAGTAGTCGGCTGCGTAATATGCGCTTGCTCTGTGATTGCCCGATGCGCCAATACCACCAAATGGTGCTGCGCTTGATGCGCCAGTAATTGGGCGGTTCCAGTTAACAATACCGGCACGAATACGACGTAAAAAGTGGTCGTAATCTGCTGCACTATCACTTAATAAACCAGCCGATAAACCAAAGGTTGTATCGTTTGCTTTATCAATGGCTTGATCAAAGTCATCAAAGCGGAATACTTTTAAAAGTGGTCCAAAATGCTCTTCGTCTGGGAAGTCATTAATATTTGTACACTCAATAATACCTGGTGTTACAAAGCCGGTATTGGCTGTGTGCTCAAGCTCTACTAATACTTGACCGCCAAGCTCAACAAGCTCGTTTTGCGCTTTAACCATGCCCGCTGCTGCAGCTGATGAGATCATAGAGCCCATAAATGGCTGGTCTGCATCGTCATAGTTACCTACTTTAATCGCTTTAGTTGCTGTGATTAAACGCTCCAGTATCACATCGCCTTTGCTACCTGTTGGTAAAAATAGTTTACGTGCACACGTACAACGCTGACCACTTGAGATAAACGCAGATTGAATAATATCGTGAACAACCGCTTTAGTGTCTTCAACGTCAGTAATAATAAGTGGGTTATTACCACCCATTTCTAATGCTAAAATTTTACCAGGTTGACCCGCAAACTGTTCATGTAAAATATGACCAGTACGAGAAGACCCCGTGAAGAACAAGCCATCAATACCTTTGTGAGCAGCAAGGGCTTTACCCGTTTCTACTTCACCTTGTACAAGGTTAATGACACCTGCTGGTAAACCTGCTTTTTCCCATAGCTTAAGTGTAAGCTCTGCAACTTTAGGAGTAAGCTCAGACGGTTTAAATACCACTGTGTTACCTGCTAAAAGCGCTGGCACAATGTGGCCATTAGGTAAGTGACCCGGAAAGTTATACGGACCAAATACAGCTACAACACCATGTGGCTTATGACGGATCATTGCACGGCCAAGTGGCATTGCGTTTTCTACGTCGCCAGTGCGCTCTAAAAATGCTTTTTCAGAAATGGCAATTTTACCAACCATAGCACCCGCTTCTGTGCGAGTTTCCCACAGTGGCTTACCGGTTTCTTGTGCAATAGTAATAGCTAGCTCTTCGCTGTTTTCTTTTAATTGCGCAGCGAAAGCTTTAATTATTTCCAAGCGCTCAGTAAAGCTTTTATCAGCCCATGCATAAAACGCTTCGCGCGCTGAATTTACTGCGGTGTCTACTTGCGCCGCAGTTGCCGATGAAGCCTGCCAAATAACGTCGTTATTTGCTGGGTTTACTGAATTAAATTCTGTGCCTTGGCCTGCTGACCATTGACCATTTATAAATTGTGCAGGATGAGTCATATACTTTCTCCTAAATTAAATCGTGGTTGCACTAACAATATCGCCAGCTTGCAAATGCAATGCATCTGCTATTTCTTGCGATAAAATAAGGCTTTTTGCGCGCTCGTCGAATGTCATTGGTGTAACGGTTGCTCTGAAATCTTCAAGCTTTTCGTTTGCTAGTAACACCATGGTGTCGCCAGTCATTTCGCCAATTTCAACGTTAAAGTCGTTAGCATTACGAATTGTTGCAATGTTATCTACTTTTGCTTCAACCGTTGGGCCGCCGTCAAAAATATCTACGTAGCCATTAAACGTAAAGCCTTCGCTTTTTAATAATTCAATTGCTGGGCGTGTGTTGTCGTGTACTTTACCTATTACGGCTTGCGCATCTTTACTAAGCAAGTTTACGTAAATTGGGTATTTAGGCATTAGTTCTGCGATGAATACCTTTTGGCCAATACCTGTTAGGTAATCGGCTGTTGGAAAATCCATTGAGAAAAAGTGCTCTTCAAGCCACTGCCAAAAAGGGCTACTGCCATTTTCGTCAGACACGCCACGCATTTCTGCGATCACTGTTTGTGCAAAACGCTCTTGATGCTGTTTTATAAACATAAAACGCGCTTTTGAAAGTAGCTTACCGTTACAATTTTTACGATAGCCATCTTTTAAAAACAATGTGCAAAGCTCTGTCGCACCTGTGTAGTCGTTACATAGCGTTAAAATATCAACGGCTTTGTATACGTCTAATGTACGCGAAGAGTGAATCACTTTACTTAAGTGATAATGATAAAATGCATCATCAAGCCCTACCGCCGCTTCAATTGCAGATGTTCCTACAACTTCACCGGTTTCGCTATCTTCAAGAACAAACAGGTAGCCTTCGTCACCAGGTTGTGACGTTTGTTTAGCAAATGAGCTTACTGAATGGTCGATCTTCTTTTGTAATAGCTCTTCGTTTAAAGGCAAAGACGTAAAACCATGCCCAGATTCGTGGGCAATTTTCAGTAATGCTGAATAATCATTTTGCTGGATTGGGCGAAGGATCATCATGAGTCCGCTTGCTCCCTTATAAATAACGGTAAATAGGAATTGCAGGGCAAGCAGTGCTTGCCCTTAATTGGTTGGCTTAGATAGCTTATGCGTTTACTACGCTTGCTACTGCTTTTTCAAAGCGTGCCATACCTTCGCGAATGTCCGCTTCAGGAATTACTAAAGATGGAGTGAAACGTACTACGTCTGCACCAGCAACTAATGACATAAGACCTTGCTCAGTCCCTGCCACTAAAAACTCTTTTGCACGACCTTTGTATTGCTCGCTTACTACTGCACCAATTAATAAACCTTGGCCACGGATTTCACTAAATACGTTGTATTTTTCGTTAACCGCATTAAGTAGCTCAGTAAATAATGCTGCTTTAGCTTTTACGCCAGCAAGTACTTCAGGTGTATTTACTGTATCGAATGCAGCTTCTGCAACGGCACACGCTAATGGGTTACCGCCATAAGTAGAACCATGAGTACCTACTTTAAGGTGCTGTGCAATCTCAGTTGTTGTGATCATAGCGCCAATTGGGAAACCGCCGCCAAGTGCTTTAGCTGAAGTTAAAATATCAGGTACTACGTTTAAGCCTTGGTATGCGTATAAATCGCCAGTACGGCCAACACCTGTTTGTACTTCATCAAAAATAAGCAGTGCGTTGTGTTTAGTACATAAATCGCGAACGCCTTGAGCAAACTCATCTGTCGGTGAAATGATTCCGCCTTCGCCTTGAAGTGGTTCCATCATTACGGCACATGTATTGTCGCTAATAAGTGCTTCAAAAGCAGCTAGGTCGTTGTAATCACAATGTACAATGTCGCCAGGCTTAGGACCAAAACCATCTGAGTAAGCCGCTTGGCCGCCAACAGTTACGGTAAAGAATGTACGACCGTGGAAACCTTTGTTGAACGCGATGATTTGTGATTTTTCTGCGCCAAATTGATCAAGTGCAAAACGACGCGCTAGTTTAAGCGCTGCTTCGTTTGCTTCTGCGCCTGAGTTGGCAAAGTAAACTTTTTCGGCAAATGTAGCATCAACCATTTTTTTAGCTAGGCGAAGTGCCGGCTCATTGGTCATTACATTTGATAGATGCCAGATTTTTTCGCCTTGCTCTTTTAATGCACCTACTAATGCAGGGTGGCAATGGCCAAGACAGTTAACAGCAATACCACCAGCAAAGTCGATAAACTCTCGGCCTTCTTGATCCCATACGCGAGAGCCTTCGCCTCGAACTGGGATTACGCTTGAAGGTGCATAGTTAGGTACCATTACTTGATCAAATAATTCGCGATTGACTGTCATTTTATTTCCTCTTAATTGTGAGCAACACAAAACATCAAAATAGGTGTTTGGTTAATATTTGTAACCAACTTTATAGGCAAGATCAGTAACCTGATAATTGCGCAAAATTGCTTTGTGGTTCAATTTTCAGACGCACATTATTTCAGAATTACTTATATCTGTCTCGTTAAAAACTTTCATGTATCCCTTTAAAATAAAGGGCTAAAGATATTATTTCATAGATAGTGAATAACTATTTGCATAGCTATTTATGCTTATTTTTAGACAACTAACCGCATGAGCACCAAGGCGCGCACGCTTTAATCGGCAAATATGCAATATAACAATAGAGTGAGAATGAATGGTTAGTCGCAAAAAAATTAACAAAAAATTCAGATTTTTAGTCAATTTGAATAGCTAAATTGGTAAAATTACTCGATTGGAGGGTTTTTAGTTCCGTTTTAGTGAACTTAAAGTGCGAAAACCAGCTTAGAGTTTCATCGGGCTCAATAAGTTGATGCTCTTTTAAATTAAGATATTGAGAGTAACAACGTGCTTTTAGCATTACCTCTGTTAACGGCAGTAATGTATCGCCTTTATCTACCCCATTTACCAACTGCTGCATTACACCTTTAAACGGTAAATATTTAAAAGCCATTTTGTCTATTACCTTAGCGCTTACTTCTATCGATTTATTACAAAGCAACGTGGTTAAAAATAATGGATCGGGCTTTAGTTCTAATAATGCGGTGTGTAAGTTTTTTTGGTTTTCATTTCGGGCTAGTTGTACTTTGCGTTGCCATACTTGCTCAAACGTTTTTAAGTACAAGCGCACTAATGCAACTCGCCCTACATCTAAAAGCATTCCAAGGGTAAATGCATGTACGTCATTCACATTATTAATTTGTGCAATTTTTTGCGCGGCAATGGCATTTGCCATTGCACTGTCACGTAGCCGGCGTTTTAAAAGTGAAAAAGGTTCGGTGCTATGTGGCATCCAATGACGTACGGCAAATGTAGGTATAACTAGCTGTAAGTTATCAAGGCCAATATAACGAAGGGCTCGCGACGGTTTATCTACTTTTACAGATGTGTTTTTACTACGCTGATTACGGTAGTAAGGTAAATTAACGAGCGTTACTAACTCTCTACCCAACCAGCCTATGTCATTCACCAATGGTTCTAAACGCCCTACCGACGCCGACTTTACAGCTAATATATCGAGTATGTTGGCAATGCCATCTTCAATACCTATGGTGCTATGAATTACGCCATCTATATCTTCGAGCTGCTTATATATAGCAGTTTCAATTGTTTTGTGTAATTGCTCACTCGCTTGAGCGCGGTACTTATGATGTGCAGTACTGCTTTGCTGACGCTTATTTTGCGCGGCCACTTCAACCTGAAGCAAGGTGCGCTGCTTCATGGGTTCGCCGTAATCTATATCTAATGTATGAATGAAACCAATTTGCTGGTGCGCAAAGCTATGCCCAAGCAATAAATCATGAGCTCGTTGGCTTAGTATTTTGGCAGTGCGCTGCTGGGCTACAAGTTCGGTCATGTCATCCATTAATAAAGTATTAAATGCTTTGTGTATTATAACATTAGAAGCGAGTTAAAAAGTTATCAAGCAGTTCTAAGCCTTGATCAGTTAAAATAGCTTCGGGATGAAACTGCACACCTTCGATAGCGAGTTCATTGTGTAACAACCCCATAATTTCGTCAAACTCGCCTTGCTCAGTTTGAGTCCATGCGGTTACTTCAAGCTCTTTAGGCAGTGTTTGCGCTTTAACCACTAAAGAATGATAACGACACACAGTTAACGGGTTAGCTAAACCTTTAAACACCCCTTTATTAGTATGCATTATAGGAGATGTTTTACCGTGCATTACTTTTTTAGCACGAATTACATCGCCTCCTAAGGCTTGCGCAATAGTTTGATGCCCCAAGCAAATCCCCAAAATAGGATACTGCCCTTTTAGCTGCTCAACAACATTTAACGAAATCCCCGCTTCGTTAGGCGTACATGGCCCTGGCGACAACACAATGTGCTGCGGGTTTAACTGTTTTATTTGTGCAATGCTTAGCTCGTCATTACGCTTTACTAACACGTCTTGATCTAATCGCTGAAAATATTGCACCAAGTTGTAAGTAAACGAATCGTAGTTATCGATCATTAACAGCATTACACAACAAACCTTATAAATTATTGACCACGACTTTACACAAGTGGTGCTAAGCGCTGCATTCTACCACTATTAATTAGCCAACATAAATTAGCAAAAAGCGTTAAAAATTAACTCCTTTAGCTAAAAAGGCTTCAAAGTCTTTGGCGGGTATTGGCTTACTCAGTAAATAGCCTTGTATTTGATCGCATTCATAGTCACTTAACTGTTGTAGTTGCTCAACTTCCTCTACGCCTTCGGCAATAATATCGAGCCCTAAGTTTTTAGCTAATTGGCAAATACTTAATACTAATGCTTGGTCACGGGTGTCGGTTACCATATTGCGTATAAAAGACTGATCAATTTTTAATTTATTCACCGGAAAACGCTGTAAATAACCCAGTGATGAATACCCAGTACCAAAATCGTCAATCGATAAGCTAATACCTAATTCGCTTAATTCACGTAGTACGCTAATACCAAATTCTTCATCGTCCATAATAGCGGTTTCAGTTATTTCAAGCTCAATTAACTCAGCCGGCACAGCAAAGTGCGCTAGGCGGTCTTTAATACTTTGCACAAAATACTGCTGAGTAAATTGCCTAGCCGATATGTTTATTGCTAAACGTATATTTAAGTTTTGTTGATGCCATTTTTTAGCTTGCTCAAACGCAGTATCGAGTATCCACTCCCCTAGCGGTAGTATAAAACCGCTATGCTCTGCAATAGGAATAAACTGCGCAGGAGATATAAATTCACCATTATCAAACCAGCGAATTAAACACTCACAGCTGTCTATTTGTTGTGTCTTTATTTGCATTTTAGGCTGAAAGTAAAGCTCAAATTGCTGCTTTTCGATTGCTGTTTCAAGGCGTCTGGCAATATATATTTTACGTGCATGCTTAGCACCGCTTTCACTATCAAAATGAGCAAATGGTACATTACGCTTTACAGCCTCTTCTAGCGCTATATTTGCATGCAGTAGTAGCTCATTATAATTATTACTGGTAGGAAAGCGCGTTACACCACAATTAAAACCCATGCGCATTTCGCCAAAAGGGGTTGATATAGCTTGGCTTAAACGACTTTGAACTCCGCTGAGTAAATCATCTATAGTGATTGAACAGTCTTGCGCGGTATAAACAACCACAAAGTTGGCATCTGCAATATGGTAAATAGTCAGCTTATTTGTACTATTTAAACGCTTAGAGAAATCACGCGCACTTTTAGATAAATGCTTAGCAAATGCATTTATACACTCGTTTGCACCGGTTAACCCATATTGCTCTAATAGTAATTTAAAGTGATTTACATCAATCAGCATTAAGCTGAAAGGTTGCTCTAAAGTAATAAGCTCATTGGTGTAGCTTTCTAAGCTAGCCTGATTAGGTACTTTTGAATACGGATGATGAAATGCTAAATACTCAAGTGAACGTTCGGCTTCGAACTGCTCAGTTACATCACGTATGTGCACATCAAAGGCATCTATTTCTTGTAGCCAATGTATTTGATAGGTGAGGTAATGGTTGTCCAACTGAGTATAAAAGCGCTTTACAAAGCTCGATGTTTGCTTAGCCTCAAGTAGTTGTTGCTCTATATTACGGCTCAATAATGCAATGGGTGTGCTGTTTTTATCTGCTACATACTCTTTATGCATCGCGATAGCCGCAGGGTTGCAATAATTGAGCTTTAAGTCTGCGCTTAAACTAACAATGGGGTTTGGATTGCGCGTAGGAAATAGCGCTAAACGCTCATTATGGGCGCTGAGTTTAATAAACTTTGATGCGTATCTGCCTGTATATATACTTACAAATATTAAAAATAATGAAAATACAATGACCACTTGTACTGTAGTTTGTAAGTCAGTTTCGGTTTCAAGGTAACCTTCTTTAACGCCTAACGATATTTGCGATTCAACTACTTTTAATATGTGGACCAATTTAACCTGTAATGCTGTTAACTGCTCCAACTGCTGCCTTGCTAAATCCCAAGCAACACTGGGCCCCGATAAATTATTATGTAACTCTAAAGCAAGGCTCAATCCACCTTTTAGTGGCTCAGCTAACTTTTGCTGTAGCTGCGCTTCTTTATTGTTTGCATCAATGGCGTTGAGCAGTAATAGCAGCTCGGCATGATTATTTAAAAAGTGAGTTAGGTATAACTGCTGATCGTTCGTTGCGTAATATTCATAAAGTAATCGTTCTTGCTTAACAATAAGTGTTTCTACAAATCGAATATCGCGAAGCGAAGGGATTTGCTGCTCCATAAGCTTAGATGAGGTATTTTTTATTGAATTGGCCTGTAAGTAAACAATGGCAGATACCACAATACCTACGATTACTACCCCAAGGTAAAATTGACGCGCTTTACTGGCAAACTTATTATTGAAGATTTTCATGTCAATTTTGCAACGACCTCATAATTATTAACAACAAATATAAAAACGTAATTATATACAATTAAAGTGGATACTGTTGTTTATATTTTGCTATATAAAAGGATCGATTTTGAAGGGGGTTTGTAAATAAAAAGTGTGATAAAAATAGTGACTAATTAAACGATCAGTCTTGTTATTTAATTATTATACGCTTATCCAATATTCTTTATTACTTGGCCACTTGTTAAATTGATATGTACTTTAGCTGCATCGACAAACGTAAAGCCTTGTTAAGCGGCTACAAATTCTTCAGCACCACCAAAACCATGAACACTCATTGCTTTTATGAGCGTTACCCCTACTAGCCGTTTATAAATAATCTATAATGAGGTTTTATTGTAGCTTTGCCTTTAATAAATGATAATAAGGCTAAATACACAGTCAGTTTCAACATAATACTGGGAATAAAGTATGAATAACGACCACCTGGCTTTGTTTGTACGCATTGCTAATACATATAATATAAGCCTTGCAGGAAGAGAGCTTGATTTATCACCAGCAGTCGCTAGTGCATATATTAGTAAGCTTGAGGAAAACTTAGGAGTACGCCTTATTCATCGTACTACACGTAAGGTGTCGCTGACCGAAGAAGGTGAGGCATTTTTACCTCATGCACAAGAAGTGTTAGCAACGCTTGAAACTGCCCGTGCGTCTGTAGGTGCAGGAAGTTTAGTACCACAAGGTACATTACGTATCACGGCTCCTGCTTCATTTGGACGCATGCATATAGTTCCTGCATTAAAAAGCTTTATGCAAGAATACCCAGGATTGACTATCGATTGTCGCTTTAGCGATACCATTGTTGATTTAGTAGAAGGCGGTTTTGATATTGCAATTCGCGATGCGGCACTTAAAGATTCAAATCTAATTGCTCGTAAACTGGCATCAGATAACCGTATTGTATGCGCATCACCTGAATACATAGCTAAAAACGGCTTGCCTAAAACGCCACAAGACTTAGTTAATCATCAAACGATTAACTTAGCCAGTGTAGAAAGTTGGGCTTTTAAATCAGGTAAAGACACTCTTAATATTAAAACCAAAGGCGCACTTCGTTTTGATAACGGCGAAGCGGTTCGTGATGCATGTGTACAAGGGTTAGGTATTACTATTAGTTCTAATTGGTGTAGCTATAAATGTTTAGAGGATGGCAGCCTAATAGAAGTGTTAAAAGACTTCCCGCTGGTAGCTAATGCCGATATTTGGGCTGTATATCCAAGCAATAGATTATTAGCTCCTAAGGTGCGTGCGTTTATCGATCATTTTATTGCTTACTTTGGTGAAGTCCCTTATTGGGAAAAAGCAGCAACTGCTAAAAAGTAAAAGCGGTTGTTTGCGCTATATCAAATTAAGTTGCCAATGGTTGATTTATGATTGTTTAAACCCCAGTGTATTATATGAAGGCAGTAATTCACTTAAACAACTCATTTATATCCTACTAAGGAGCAAATATGTTAGGCGAAGACCACTCACTCACAAATGACTTTCCAGAGTATTTAAATACCATTGCCAAGCTAAATGAAAGCGATACTGAGTTTGCAAAAAAAGCAGATAAGTACGATAAGCTAGACAAAGAAATTAGAATGTTAGAACTTAAAGATGCGCCAATTAGCGACGAGCAAATGCATCTATTAAAACACGACCGATCAGAGTTAAAAGATTGGCTGTATGAGCACTTACAACAAGCTACACAATAAGCAAAAAAAAGAGCTCACTGATGAGGTGAGCTCTTTAGATCAACAATGGGTATTTTCTCTAAAACTTTACAAAGCCACCCACTGGTTTCATAAATACTGTGCTTGGGCCTGCAAAAGCTTGCGCAAACTCTTCTGATAATTGACTAAATACCGTTACTTTATCCATATCAACTACGCTTAAAAATAATGGCCCACTTTTGGCCCAACCAGCAAGATGTGTTTTAGCTGCGTCTTCATTTTGGTAGCGCTCGTAAATGTGCACACTGCGTTTATCTTCACTTACTGTCCACTCATATATTAAAGTCCCAGCTTCACTTTTAGCCGAAGCAATTAGTTGTGCCATTACCAGTAAAAACTCGTCATATTTACCTTCTTTAATTTGGCCTTGTACAGTCCACGTAACGTGATTTTTCATTATGCTTTACCTAGTTTAAGTTGCGTTAAAATACTGTTTAACGTGTCTACTAGCTGTTGGTTTTTAACATTATTAAGTGCATCAACATGAGGAGGTGCAAAGCGTCCTGTATCGTTATCAAAATACAGGCCTGCGGCATCTTTAAATTCATCATTAAGCGCTGCGCGACAAAAAATATCTGCGCCAATTTTTAAATCGCCGCCATCTATGCCGTAAGCGTCTTTTACCATTTTACTACCCAGTAATGATTTAGGGTTTACCGATACAACTAATGGCCCACTATCTTTAAGCTCCAGTCCTAAATGACGCGACCACATAGTAATAGCCAATTTACTTTGTGCATAAGCCGCACTATCTGAAAGTTCAATGTTACCTACTAGCGCATCTAGGTTAACGCTTGATTGCGCAGCTGATGACACACTAACCACTCGAGAATCACGGCCAAGAACAGGTAATAATAGTTTTGTAAGAAGATAAGGTGCAATCGTGTTTACAACAAAGCGAGCATCAAGACCATCAACCGTTGTAATATCAGCTAATTGATAAACGCCTGCATTATTAATCAGTACGTCGAGCTGCTTATTATTTTCGGCCAAGTCGGCTATTACTGTTTGTGCCAATACCTGTACTTGGCTCATATCGCTTAAGTCAGCAATATAGGTATGTGTACTTCCACTTGGGTATTGCTCGGTTAAAGCTATTTGTAGCGCGCTGAGTTTTGCTTGGCTGCGGCCATGCAATAATACAGTGTGACCTTGTGCTAATAACATTTTAGCGGTTTCAAGCCCAATGCCATCGGTAGCACCGGTAAGTAATATTGTTTTGTTCATGTTGATCTCCCCTTACTTTATTTTCGCTATGTTAGCACCCCAACTTACTGCTGATAATTAGGCCAATAGTTGAATCAGTTTATAGAATTAATTGATAAAGCTAAGCCTATGTTAGTTAATGTAAAAATATTACTTTAAAAGGCAGATGAGTATTTAAGCTGAATGTTTTTTATGCTTTTATTTGAATTACCCAACAATCATAACTATTGTTTTTAAACCACCTTAATAGTAGTATTTATCATATAAATACACTTTTCGAGAAAACACATGAAAGTTTTAGTTACTGGCGGCATGGGTTACATAGGTAGCCACACATGTATTGCATTGCATGAAGCGGGCATTACACCTGTTATTTACGATAATTTGTCTAATGCTAGCCCTCGCGTACTTGACCAACTCGAAAAGATTACTGGTACTCGATTTGAGTTTATCTTGGGTGATATTCAAGACGAACAACAATTTAAGCTTGCTCTAAAACATACTCAAGCTAAGGCTGTATTTCACTTTGCTGCTTTAAAAGCCGTTGGCGAATCAACTGAGCAACCACTGCGTTATTATCAAAATAATGTGTCGGGTACATTAAGTATGTTACAAAGCATGCAAGAAGCCGATGTTAACCACATTATATTTAGCTCATCAGCTACTGTGTACGGCGAGCCAGACTACCTCCCTATTGACGAAAAGCACCCTGTACGCGCAACTAATCCTTATGGTTGGACTAAAGTCATGGTTGAACAAGCCATGCAAGACGTATGTAATGCCAATAGTCAATTTATGGGCATAGCACTGCGTTACTTTAACCCCGTAGGTGCGCACCCAAGTGGTTTATTAGGTGAAAGCCCTAATGGTATTCCTAATAACTTAATGCCATTTATTGCTCAAACGGCGGTAGGTAAACGCGACGTGGTTAATATTTTTGGTGACGACTACGACACTGAAGATGGCACGGGCGTACGTGACTATATTCACGTTTTAGATTTAGCTAAAGGCCATGTGGCGGCATTTATGCAGCATAAAACAGATACCGCCTTTCATGCTTACAACCTAGGCACAGGCCAAGGTTATTCAGTGCTTGATATGATTAAGGCATTTAGCGCATCAGCTGGTAAAAATATTCCGTATAAGAGTGCACCGCGCCGTGCAGGCGATATTGCCTGTAACTACGCCGATGCCACAAAAGCGCAAAACACACTTAACTGGCACGCAGAACTAACACTTAGCGACATGACCAACGATACATGGCGCTGGCAAACTAATTACCCAAGTGGGTTGGAGAGTTAACATGGCTTTATTAGAAAGTACTCACAGACGTAAAAACCCGCTAACGGGGCGTTGGGTATTAGTATCACCGCATCGTAATAACCGCCCATGGTTAGGCGCAACAGAAGCCGTTAATGAAAACGTATTACCAAAACATGATGAAAGCTGCCCACTTTGCCCAAGCAATACCCGTGCAAATGGCGACAGTAACCCTGATTACAAATACACACACGTATTTAGAAATGACTTTGGCGCATTAACACCTAATGCCAGCGAGCAATTACAAAGCTTAGAATCAGACAGCGATTTATTTATTGCCGACGAAGCCAGCGGAGAATGCCGCGTAATTTGTTTTTCTCCAGAGCATAATAAAACACTACCAGAGCTTAGCCAAAACGCATTGCACGAAGTAGTAAAAACCTGGAAACAAAATTACACAGAGCTTGCACAGCAGTACGAATGTGTGCAGGTGTTTGAAAATAAAGGCGAGATCATGGGGTGCTCGCAACCTCATCCTCACGGCCAAGTATGGGCTCACTCGCACTTATCAACCGAAATTGAAGCCGAAGATACGCAGCAGCTCGCCTATTATAAAAAACATGGCAGCGCAATGCTTGCCGATTACGTGCAAAAAGAGCAAACAGATAAAACCCGCGTAGTATTTGAAAACGAACATTGGCTTGTTGTGGTGCCATTTTGGGCAGCGTGGCCGTTTGAAACAATGATCGTAACTAAAGATAACATTCAAAACTTTAGCCAGCTAAACGATGCGCAAACAGACTCTTTAGCACAAGCACTTAAAGTATTAACCACTAAATACGACAACGTATTTAATTGTAGCTTCCCGTATTCTATGGGATGGCACAATGCACCGGCTAATCGAGGCTCAGATGAGCAACATTGGCGCTTGCATGCCCATTTTTATCCGCCGCTACTTCGCTCAGCTACCGTGAAAAAACACATGGTTGGCTACGAAATGCTAGGCGAAAGCCAGCGCGATTTAAGCGCAGAAACCGCCGCTTCTATTTTACAAGCAGCCAGTACCAAACACTATAAAGATACAGCAGGACACACAAATGAAGCTTAACGAATTCCAACAACAATTTTTGTCACTGTATGACGTGCCTGCTCAAGGTATTGCAGCCGCTCCAGGGCGTGTAAATCTAATTGGCGAATTTACCGATTACAACGACGGTTTTGTTTTACCGTGTTCGTTAGAGTTTCGGACCCAAATAATGTTTAAGGAGCGCGACGATAACATTATCACTGTGCATTCTTTAAATTACCCAGGCGAAAAAGACAGCTTTAGTGTTGATGAAGCAATCACTGAAGGCCAATCGCAATGGGGTAACTATATTCGTGCCGTGTCATTTGTATTAAAGCGTGCGGGCCATACTTTACGCGGCGCCGATTTACTTATCGACAGTAACTTACCGCAAGGCAGTGGCTTGTCGTCATCGGCAGCACTAGAAGTTGCTGTTGGCGGTATGTTTAACCATATTGCACAGCTTGGTTTAAGCGAAGAAAAAATTGCACTGCTAGGCCAAGAAGCCGAAAACGACTTTATGCATTGCCAATGCGGCATTATGGATCAGCTTATTTCAGCTAAAGGCGAAAACGGTCATGCGCTATTAATCGACTGTGAAAACCTCGCAACTAAATCAGTAAAAGTACCGGATGATTTAAATATTGTTATTGTTAACTCTAACTACCCACGTAAATTGGTAGATAGCGAATACAACCAGCGCCGTATTGATTGCGAACAAGCAGCTGTAAAAATGGGTGTAAAAACACTTCGCCAAGCAACCATGAATGGCCTGCAAGCAGTAAAAGCAACATTAAGCGAAAACGAATATAAACGTGCACACCACGTAATTAGCGAAAACGACCGTGTAATTGCAGCAACTACTGCACTACAAAATAATGATATGGATACACTTCGCACGCTAATGGCTGCATCGCACCAATCACTTAAACACGACTTTGAAGTAACCGTACCTGCAACCGATGGCCTAGTAGAAATTTGTAAAGAAGCGATGGGCGATCGCGGTGCAGTTCGTATGACGGGTGGCGGCTTTGGTGGTGCTATTGTATGTTTATGTCGTGATGCAGAAGTGCCACTAATTAAAGCAGCGGTTGAGCAGCATTACTTTGAACGCTTTAACTTAAATGCCGATATTTACGTATGTTCAGCGGGTTCAGGGTTACAAATTACGTCTTTTTAAATAAAGTTAAGGAATAAGCATGGCAAAGGTTAATTGGGGAATTATTGGGTGTGGCAATATTGCTCACACCTTTGCTAAAAGCATTGCGCATTGCGCTGATGCTCAACTTATTGGCGCAGCATCAACGAGTACGCAGCGCGCTAAAGAGTTTGCCACGCACTATTCAATTAAAGGTTATGAGAGCTATCAAGCTCTTATGCAATGCCCAAATATTGATGCCATTTATATAGCTAATACCCACGAGCAACATTTTAAAGCCATAGCGCAATGCTTAACACACAATAAGCACGTGCTAAGCGAAAAACCAATTACCGTTAATGCTCAGCAGTTGCAAAACCTCACTGAGCTTGCCAAGCAACAAAACTGCTTTTTAATGGAAGGCGTTTGGATGCGTTTTTTACCGGCCATAGTAAAATTACAACAGCTCCTAAGTGAAGGTGTTATTGGTAATGTGCACAGTGTTAATGCCAACTTTAGTTTACCTGGCAGCTTTGCCGACACTCACCGCTTAATGAACCCTGCAACAGCAGGTGGCGCCCTGCTCGATTTAGGTATTTATCCTATTTCGATTGCCGATATGGTATTTAATAAAGCCCCAGAACACATCAAATCCTTTGTACACAAAAGCACAACCGGTGTTGATGAGCGAAGCACTGCTATAGTTGATTACGGTAACGGGCAATTTGCATCACTTACCAGCGCACTTCAGCAAAACGGCCCAACAGAAGCATGTATTAATGGTGAGCTTGGCTATATGCGTATTCCTGAATTTGTAGGCGCGCAATCTATAGAACTGCATATAAATGGCCAAGATCCGCAACACTTTGAATACGACTTTAGTGACGATGAAAACTTTAAGTTTGAAATTGCACATGTCACGCAGTGTATATTACAAAAACAAACCCAAAGCAGCGTATTACCACTGGGTACTAGCTTACGGGCTATGAACATAATGGGTACCTTGCGAGCACAATGGCAGCTGCAATATAGCAATGCTATTGAGTCGGCTGAACTGACTAATTAAAAAATAAAAATACACAACAAGGACACACAATGACACACACACTCAAAGCGCTTTCAAAAGCCATGTTACTTGCTACGTGCAGTTTATCTGCCAGTGCAGCCTTTGCTGAATCTAATAAACCAGAGCAGCTATATCCGCCAATCACTAGCGAAGTACTTCCAGAACTTGCGGCAAAAGGTAATTACAATGTGGGTGTGCAAACACTTGATTTAGTTAACCCCGCGCAATTTGATCCCGCTATACAAGGTCAAAAAGATCGCCCTTTAAAAGTAGAAGTATGGTATCCGGCTGCAAATACAGCAAAAGTGCCACTTACCAGCTACACCGATGAAACTCGCTCAGGTAAAGAATTTACTCTGCAAGCTGATGCTATGCGCGATGTAGCCATTAATAATAAAGAGCATTACCCTGTTATTGTGCTTTCGCACGGTTATACAGGCTATCGTACGATTATGTACTACCTAGGCGAGCATTTAGCGTCGCATGGTTACATTGTGGTAGCGATTGATCATACCGACTCAACCAATGCTGATGTTGATTTTAAAAACGCACCGTTTTCGGGCTTTTTTAGCACGCTTATAAATCGCTCACGCGATCAGCAGTTTGTTATTAATTACTTTAACGAGCAAAAAAACTTTGCAAGCAAGCAAGTAGATAACAAAAGCGCTGGCGTAATTGGTTACTCAATGGGTGGCTATGGCGCGGTAAATACCATTGGTGGTTGTTACGCTTTTAATGAGCAAACAACAGCAATGTTTACAGGTATGAAAGACCCAGCTCAAATTAAAAAAGTACAACAATTACTAAACAGCTGCGCTGGTGGGCAATACCAAAATCCAAGAGTAGACCCGCGTATAAAAGCGATGGTGGCCTTTGCACCGTGGGGCGGACAACATAATATATTTGACGCAAAAGCGATGAAAAATATTAAAGTACCGTCGCTTTATATAGCCGGTAGTTTAGATGACATATCAGGCTATGAAGGTATTAAAAGCCTTTATAACCAAACAGGCAGCGAAGATAAGTACATGCTGACTTACAAAAATGCACGCCATAATATTGCACCTCACCCAGCTCCGGCTATTGCACAAAGCAGCAGTGAATTAGATATAGGGCATTACTACGAGCCATCGTGGTCTATGCGCACACTAAACGAAATCAACAAACACTTTGTACTTGCCATGATGGATTGCCACGTAAAAGGTATCGCCAGCGAGTGTAAATACTTAGATTTACCACAAAACGGCGACCAAGCTGTTGTTGATGGTAAGCCGCTGCCACAGTGGCGCGGGTTTGATAATCGCTTTTCAACGGGTATGGATTGGCAACAAGCCAAACCACACACCAAGTAATAATAAGCTTTAAGCGGCTGTTTTAATCAATAGCCGCGTACGCCCTTAAAATAATGCCAAAACAAAACGCCTTTTATATAAAAGAGTTACCAGTAAATATTCGCGCGTTTGTTTTTTAATCGGCTATTTTAAGAAAAAACCATTGCCATTGACTTCGGTTAAAGGCAATCTAGTCATATATAAGATAAGATAAATAACATAAATATCATGTCCAAATACATACTCTCAATTGATCAAGGAACCACAAGCTCTCGGGCCATCTTGTTTACAAAAGATGCAGACGTTTTTGGTACAGCACAACAAGAATTTTCGCAGCATTTTCCGCAAAATGGTTGGGTAGAACACGATCCTAACGATATTTGGCAAACAGTGCTTAGTACTAGCCGCGAAGTCTTAACTAAAAACGATGTAAAACCTGAAGAAATTATTGCCATTGGTATCACCAACCAACGCGAAACCACCCTAGTGTGGAACAAAAAAACAGGTAAACCAATTTATAACGCCATTGTATGGCAAGACCGCCGCACCAGTGATTATTGCGAAAGCCTAACGACTGATGAGCTTTGCCAAACGATTAGCGACAAAACAGGCTTATTACTCGACCCTTATTTTTCGGCGACTAAAATTCGTTGGATTTTAGATAATGTTGAAGGCGCACGCGAGCAAGCACTGGCTGGCGAACTGGCTTTTGGTACGGTTGACACTTACCTGCTTTGGCAGCTAACTGACGGTAAAGAACATCGCACTGATGCAACCAACGCGTCACGCACTATGTTATTTAATATTCATACTCAGCAGTGGGATCAAGAGCTTCTAGAGTTATTCGATATTCCAGAATCTATGCTGCCAGAAGTTATGGATTCAGCCGATGAGTTTGGTTCAACAAGCGCCGATATTTTTGGCGCGCCAATTCGTGTTTGTGGTATTGCAGGCGATCAGCAAGCTGCGCTTGTTGGCCACGCATGTTTTGAACAAGGCATGGCTAAAAGTACTTACGGTACGGGCTGTTTTTTAATGCTCAACACCGGCGAAAAAGCTCTGACCTCAGAAAACCGCTTACTGACTACTGTTGCCTATAGATTAAACGGCAAGCCAACCTATGCTATTGAAGGCAGCATATTTATGGCAGGCGCAACTATGCAGTGGATTGTTGAAGGTTTAAAGCTACTTAGCCATGCTGGCGAAAGTGAGTCGATGGTTAAAGATGTACCGCTAGACCATGGTGTATTTTTAGTGCCTTCGTTTACGGGTTTAGGCGCTCCTTATTGGGACCCTAATGCACGTGGTGCAATTTTAGGCTTAACACGCGACTCTGGTATTAGCACTATTGTTGCCGCTGCTTTGCAATCGGTGGGTTATCAAACCAAAGATTTACAAAAAGCGATGGAGCGTGATGGTCTTCGCCCAAGTGTGCTTCGTGTAGATGGCGGCATGGTAAAAAATAATTGGGTTATGACCTTTTTATCAAACATTTTAGGCGCAACAGTTGAACGCCCAACAGTGACCGAAACCACCTCTTTAGGCGTAGCATATTTAGCAGGCTTACAAACAGGTGTGTATGAGTCTACTGAGCAGCTAGCTAAAATGTGGACATGCGACCGTCGTTTTGAGCCAACTATGAGCGCCGACGAACGTAACGACCTATATGCAAAATGGCAGCACTGCGTAGCTCAAGTATGCTTAACAAATAAAAACTGTCCGTAGTAAATACTAAGTGGCTAAAGGCAACACTTTAGCCTCTTCGCCTTTTTAACTTAGCTAATAGCTTGATTTAAAAGGCGTGATTTACTACCTCAAATTACAAATGAATCAGCGTAAAAATAAAAAACTAGGTTTTCTATTGTCAAATGAAAACAGCAGCTTTATGATGTTTATGTCTTATTTATATTACAAATAAAAAGGTTAGCTCGGTGGAATTAGCAGATAACGAATATGACTTACTAGTCATCGGTGGCGGTGTAAACGGCACTGGAATAGCAGCTGATGCTGCAGGCAGAGGATTAAAAGTACTTTTGTGCGAACAATCTGATCTTGCCTGTGCAACATCTTCAAACAGTTCTAAGCTGATCCACGGTGGTCTACGCTACCTTGAGCATTACGAATTTAGATTAGTAAAAGAAGCCTTAGCCGAGCGTGAAGTACTACTTAAAAATGCACCACATATTATGTGGCCGCTTACTTTTAGATTACCGCATCAAAAGCATTTACGCCCTGCATGGATGATTCGCATTGGTTTGTTTATGTATGACAACCTAGCAAAACGCGAAACACTTGCGGGTTCTCGTGGTATTAAATTTGGTGAAAACAGCGTTTTAGAGCCTTCAATTACTAAAGGTTTTGAATACTCAGATGGTTGGGTTGATGACTCTCGTTTAGTGGTTTTAAACGCCCTTGCAGCGCAACAAAAAGGCGCCGTTATTAGCACGCAAACTAAGTGTGTAAATGCTAAACGTGAGCAAGGTAAGTGGCAGGTAACGCTTGAGCAACAAAAGAGCAAAGCTAAATACAGCATTTCAGCTAAAGGTATTGTAAACGCTGCGGGCCCTTGGGTTGCTAAATTATTTGATGAAGCGCTAGCAGAAAAATCACCACAAAATATTCGCCTTGTAAAAGGTAGCCACATTGTAGTGCCGCGTATTCACGATGAGAAACAAGCTTACATTTTACAAAATAAAGATCAGCGTATTGTGTTTGTTATTCCGTTTGAAGATGACTTTTCGCTTGTTGGCACAACCGATGTAGAACACAAAGGCGAAGCGCAAGACGTTAAAATTAGTGATGAAGAAATCGATTACTTAATTGATATTACTAACAGCTACTTTAAAAATCATATTAAACGCGAAGACATAGTACATACCTTCTCAGGTGTACGCCCATTACTTGATGACGAATCAGTTAATGCACAAGCTGTTACTCGCGATTATAAATTAGAACTTTCGAGTGATGCCAAGCAAACACCACTACTGAGTGTATTTGGTGGAAAAATTACCACTTATCGTAAACTAGCTGAAGCCGCAGTTAATAAGCTTGAAGAATTTTATCCGCAAATGAGCGAAGCGTGGACTAAACATAGCTCACTCCCAGGTGGCGATTTTAGCTCGGTAGAAGCACTTAAATCAGAGCTAAAAGCAAAATATGAATGGCTACCTGAAATAACGCTTAAACGCTTTGTACGTACTTACGGTACTCGTGCTAAAAACATACTAGGTAGTGCAACCGGCCTGAGTGATTTAGGCCAAGATTTTGGTCATGGTTTATTTGCAGCAGAAGTTGATTACTTATTAAATGAAGAGTGGGCAGAAAACGCATACAATATTTTATGGCGTCGGAGTAAATTAGGACTTCGCTTTAATGAAGCACAAGTTGCGACACTTAATCACTACATTGATAACAAACAAGCTGCTAAAAGCGCTTAGCTAAATTATATAGCTGCTTTTAACTGCAGCTATAATGATTTCCCGTAACCCCTTTATAATTTAACCGTTATAGAGGGGTTTATTTTTTTGACTCTAAATTAAATAAATAATTAAAGCCGCTTAGTGTGGCTGCTTTTATATCAAACTCAACACACTTCACACCAATTTGTTTAAGCGCTGTAGTAAAGCATTTATTTAGCTGCTTTGTACCAATTACCACAACTTGTGTATCACTCAATAATTGCCACTCGCTTGCATGTCGTGCAGCTCGTACATCGCTGCCAATTAACACGCCCGACAAATAAGCTTTGGCTTGTACTGGCGATAACTCTTTTGAAAGTTGACGGGTACGCACGCTAAAAATACCATGTGCTAAGTTACCGCTATCGCTGCCTAAAGTAAGCTCACAACCTTGTTCAAATGCCTTAAAGTCAAACTCACCTTCTGCGCAGTCATTCGCAATTAAAACACTTTGATGACACAACAAATCATACAACTCACCGGTCATGGCTGTTTTAAAGCAGATGATTTCGCCGTTGTTTATAAGCACCCATTTGGTATGTGTACCCGGCAAACAGAGTAATATTTTACCTTGTTGATACTGTGGATTTTGTTTTAAAAAGCCGAGTATTTGCAGCTCTTCACCACGCATTACATCAAATAAGCCATTTTGCAGCGTACATTTTGTACCTGGGAATGCCTTAATAATATGCCCATCGCAATCAAAGCTAATAGCCGCATTAAGGAGTTTTTCGGGATTAATTGGGCATTCTAAATAAGGGGTTTTGTGCCAGCCAATACTTGAGGTAATTTGCCCTGCAATATATATAGGTAAACTGCCATATTGTTGCTTCCACACCGCAACCGTGTCTATTAAGGTTTGTTCAAAATTTTGATTCGCCTTAACCACACCCAGGCCATCACGCTGTGCTAATAATGTAAGTTTTGACTGTGCTTTCACTTCGCACAAATAAGCGCGTAAATGACTTGTGCCCCAGTCAACAGCAATAAAAAGAGATGAATTAGCCAAACTTTACAGCCTCCCACCGTCAATTTTAATACTTTGCCCGGTAATCATACTGCTTTCGTCGGCGGCTAAAAAGAGTGCCAAATTAGCAACATCTTCAGGTGTTACTAACTTTTTAAGCGCCATGGCTTCCATCCACTTAACTTGCTCTTCTTCGGTAAACCAACTTGCTAGTTGACGGTCGGTGGCAACCCACCCTGGTAAAATAGCGTTAACGCGAATACCAAACTCGCCATAATCGCGTGCAAGTGCCTTAGTCATACCAATTAACCCTGCTTTTGCTGTTACATAACCGGCCATTTGTGGCTGGCCCATAATCGCGTTAATAGAGCTAAAGTTAATGATACTACCCGCCTCATCACCTTTCATAAAAGACATAGCAACTTGAGAAGCAAAAAAAGCAGGGTTTAAGTTTATTTGTAAGCACTGATCCCAGTCTTGCACTGTAACGTCTTCGCTTGCTTGGCGGCGGTCGTTCGCTACATTATTAACTAATACATTTATTGCACCAAAAGCGGCGCATGCATCTACAAGTGATTGCTGAAGTGCATGCGAGTCAGTAACATCTACTTGTCTGTACCATAGTTTTGCATCGGGTAAATCACTAATGAGCGATTGCGCAGCCTTATCATCAATATCAATAAACGCTACTTTTGCATTTTGGTTTACAAAGGATTTAACCATTGCTCTGCCAATGCCTGATGCACCACCGGTAATAAACACAACTTTGCCAGAAATACTATGATATTGAGCTAGGGTGTCCAAATTAAACTCTCCAAACAACAACTTACAATAGTGTTTTGCTTATTAAAAACGCCAATAGACGTTATAAAGAACTAAAACGCTGTGCTAAAATAATTAGCCAATTAAAACTTTATATCATATCCTCAAGTACATTAATATGATATATGATATATAATAAAGCAATATATCAACTCGGAATCCTGCGCAATGAAAAGCCAACCTCGTCAAAATTTAACACAACAATTAACCCACGATTTGGGTTTTGCTATTGTGCGTGGTGTTTACCCTGTAAGCGAAGGCCTGCCTTCTGAAGCCGATTTATGTATAAAATACGATGTGAGTCGCAGTGCTACTCGCGAAGCCGTAAAAATGCTCTCTGCTAAAGGACTTATTTCATCTCGTCCTAAGCAAGGTATTCGCGTACTACCAGAAAGTAGCTGGAATATGTTTGACACCGACGTACTGCGTTGGATTTTAAGCAGTAAGCCATCTTTATCATTATTAAAAGAGTTTACTCAAGTGCGTGTTGCGCTTGAGCCACAAGCAGCCGCGCTTGCAGCAGTAAATGCCACTGCTGAACAGCTCGCTGAAATTGATAACGCCTTAGCTCGTATGGCTGAAGCTGACGAAGGCTTAGACGACCCACTAGAAGCTGACATTGCTTTTCATACCAGCATATTAGTGGCCAGTAACAATCGCTTTTTTGTACAGTTAACTGAGTTTATTAGTACTGCCCTTAGAGTAAGTATTCGTTACACAAACCACATTAAAGGTGTACCGGGCGCAGACGTGGCTAAACATGCTGATATTTTAGAAACTATAAAATCACGCGACCCTGAACGCGCAAAAAAAGCAGTAGAAACAATTTTAGAAGAAGCACTACAGTTAATTGAATCTAAATTAGTTTAATGTTAGTTCAACATATTGTATGAATATTGAGTCCATCGAATTTACTCTTTGCAGTATATTTTATGGACTTTTTTATTGCCTATAAGACTTAAATTACAGGATTACAGGCATTAAAAAATCCGATATCAGTCACCTGATATCGGATTTTTAATTACTCAAACCAGATCGATCTGATTAAGCTCCTTTTTAGGCTCGAATTATAGTCCTAATTTCTTCTCAAGATAGTGGATGTTAGTGCCACCATTTTTGAAGTTTTCATCTGCAAGAATTCTTTTATGCAAAGGAGTATTAGTTTTAATTCCGTCAATTACTAGCTCGTTAAGTGCATTGCGCGCGCGGGCAATAGCTACGTCACGGTTTTCACCGTAAGTAATTAACTTACCAATCATTGAATCGTAATGTGGTGGAACCGTGTAGTCAGCGTAAATATGGCTGTCCCAACGAATACCTAAACCACCAGCAGGATGGAAACGTGTAATTTTACCCGGTGAAGGAATAAACGTTTCAGGATCCTCAGCATTAATACGACACTCAATAGCATGACCACGAATAACAACGTCGTCTTGAGTGAATGATAAAGGCTGACCCGCTGCAATTTTTAACTGCTCTTTTACTAAATCGATACCAGTAACCATTTCAGTTACAGGGTGTTCAACCTGAATACGTGTATTCATTTCGATGAAGTAAAACTCGCCGTTTTCGTATAAAAACTCAAACGTACCTGCACCACGGTATCCAATTTCGATACACGCACGTGTACAGCGCTCGCCAATAAATTTACGCGTTTCAGCAGTAATTCCTGGTGCTGGCGCTTCTTCAACTACTTTTTGGTGACGACGTTGCATTGAGCAATCACGTTCACCTAAATGTACTGCATTACCTTGGCCGTCAGCTAATACTTGAACTTCGATATGGCGTGGGTTTTCTAGGAATTTTTCCATGTAAACCATGCTATTACCAAAGAATTGCTTAGCTTCTTGCTGTGTTAATGCAATTGAATCAATAAGTTCAGATTCGCTGCGAACAACACGCATACCACGACCACCACCGCCACCAGCGGCTTTGATGATTACCGGGTAACCGATACGCTTAGCGATTTGCATGTTGCGTTCTTTATCATCTGATACCGGGCCGTCTGAGCCTGGTACACATGGAACGCCTGCTTTACGCATTGCTGCGATAGCAGATACTTTATCGCCCATAAGACGAATAGTGTCGCCACGAGGACCAATAAATACAAAACCACTTTGCTCAACTTGGTCGGCAAAATCAGCATTTTCTGCAAGGAAACCGTAACCAGGGTGAATCGCTACAGCGTCAGTTATTTCAGCCGCAGCAATAATGCGCGGAATATCTAAATAACTTTCAGTTGCTGATGGTCTACCAATACAGATGGTTTCATCTGCAAGCAATACATGCTTAAGATCGCGATCTGCCGTTGAATGCACAGCAACCGTTTTGATCCCAAGCTCTTTGCAGGCGCGCAATATACGAAGTGCAATTTCACCTCGGTTTGCAATGACTACTTTATCTAACATTAGAGTTGGCCTTTTAGGTTACGCTATTATTCAATGATGAATAGAGGTTGATCAAATTCTATTGGCTCGCCATTTTCAGCTAAGATAGCTCTTACTGTACCGGCTTTATCTGATTCAATTTGGTTCATCATTTTCATAGCTTCGATAATACAAAGCGTGTCGCCAACTTTAACTTGTTGACCAACTTCTACATATGCTGGCGCTTCTGGAGAAGCCGCAGAGTAAAAAGAACCAACCATTGGTGATTTAACTTGATGACCAGTAGGTTCTGCTGGTGCTGCTGCTTCAACAGCTACAGGAGCCGCTGCAACTGGTGCTGCTGGCGCTGGTGCATATTGCTGTGGAGCAAATTGCGGGTAACCTGGGCCTGCGCTCATGTTGTTACGATTAATACGTACTGATTCTTCACCTTCAGTGATTTCTAGCTCAGCAATACCTGATTCTTCTACTAATTCGATAAGCTTCTTTATCTTGCGAATATCCATTACACGACCCGCCTGTTAGTTGTTTGTGTGTTAATTTAAATTAAATTGCGTTTTGCAACCGGCTCACAGCGGCATTTAATGCTGCGTGATAACCCATTGCACCTAATCCACATATCACGCCTTGCGCCACATCAGAAAAATACGAATGATGACGAAAAGCTTCACGTGCGTGCACATTACTTAAGTGCACTTCAAAAAACGGAATATCAACACTTAGCAATGCATCACGTAATGCAACGCTTGTATGCGTAAATGCAGCAGGGTTAATTATTATGTAATCAACCGCTTGCCAAGCACTGTGTATTCGTTCAATGAGGGCTTGCTCACTATTACTTTGAAAATGCGTTAACTCAACATCTAGACTATCAGCGGCACTTGTTAGTTCGCTCATAATTTCACTTAGCGTTTGAAAACCGTATTTATCCGGTTCACGTTTGCCAAGCATGTTTAAATTTGGACCATTTATAACCAAAAGGTTAAATTTTGCAGTCATAATACGCGATATATCCTATAAGTAATGAGTTAAGCGGTTACTAACTAGTTTTTCACTTTTAAGTAAGCAGAAAAAGCAATGTAGCAACAAATTCTCACGTTAACCAACTATTATAGTGATTTCGATGTAAATAGCAGCAAAATACTGGTCCAATCTCTATTTTGGGAACGCGAGGGGAGGCATGAATTAGAAAGCCACTCGGTATACCCAAGTGGCTGTGTTGCACTATTATTGTGCGCTGGCGCGCACTGTAGCAAGGTGTTTAGCAAAATCGTCAGCGTTTAAAAAGCCGGTTACACGTTGTGTACTTAACTCTTTACCTTGGGTGTTAAAAAACAAAATACTCGGTAAACCAAACACGGTGTACTCTTCCATTAGCTCAATTGTTTTATTATCACTGTCCGTTAAATCAACTTGAATTAGCTGATAATGGCTAAATTCACTTTGCACTTTGGCATCTGGAAACGTGTAATGTTCAAACTCTTTACACGCCACGCACCAATCTGCATATAAGTCGACCATAACCATTCGACCTTCATTATTCGCTTGCGCTACCGCTTCTTTTAGCTCAGCTAAATCAGCCACCTTTTTAAACTCATTACTTTGCGAGCTAACCTGTACAGGTTGTACTGGCCAAAAATAGTTTTTAGTTAACGTAAAGCCTGTAATAACGAGTAGCGTTGCAGCAAACCACAGCGCTGTTTTTAACTTGCTTTGTGTTTGACTGCTTTGCCAATGGTGTAAGTAAAGTGCCGTTGCTAATGCAAGCACACCTGCCATTAATAATATAATGTCGGCGCTTACTAGTCGCTCAAGTAATATAAGTGGCACTACGAGCATCACAAAACCAAACAAGGTTTTAACTTGCTCCATCCAACCACCCGCTTTAGGCAGTAATTTACCGCCAGATGTACCGAGTAATAATAATGGTAAGCCCATACCTAAACTAAGCACGTAGAGTGTTAACCCCCCTACTAAGTAATCGCCGCTTTGCGCTACAAATAACAGAGCAGCCGACAACGGCGCCGTAGTACAAGGTGATGCTATTAAGCCCGAAAGTACGCCCATTAAAAATACGCCAACGTAGTTGCCGCCTTTTTGGTTGTTACTTACCTGGGTTAACTTGCTCATCATACTGCTTGGCAGTTTTATTTCGTACCAGCCAAACATCGACATAGCCAATAATACAAATAATAAACTAAAGCTGATTAACACAAATGGATGCTGTAAATACCCCTGCACTTGCCCACCAAGCGCAGCAACAACTAAGCCAAGCGCTGCATAGGTAACTGCCATACCTTGTATATATACAAACGACAACGCAAACGCTTTTTTAGTTGAAAGGTTTTGCTGACCCGCAATTAAGCTCGATAAAATAGGAAACATAGGAAATACGCACGGCGTAAAAGCAAGGCCTACACCCACTACAAAAAATATGAGTAAATTAGTTATCAAGCTCTGACTTGCTAATTGCTCAGTAAAGGTGAGCTCTTTTTTGGTGTCATCTGAATTTGTTGTAGGTTCAGTAGTTGGCTCATTAAGTGCTGCAAACGTACTTTGCGCTGTTGCCGCTTCATCGGTAGCGCTATTTTGATCTACATTTTTAATCTGTGCGTCACTAATTACACTCAGTGGAATACTGATAACTTCAGGCGGATAACAAAGCCCTGCTTTTGCACAGCCCTGATAACGAACTTTAACAACGGCGCCTTCGGTTATATTGCTTAGCTTACTTACAACACTCGCAGAATTGAAAAAGACTTCTGTTTTACCAAAAAATTCATCTTCAATAATTTCGCCACTACCAGAGTCACCTACTTGAATGTTTGCGCCCTTGGCAATGATTTCTATTTTCTTTTTATATAAATAATAGTCTGGCGCTATATCCCAACCCACAAACAAGGTGCTGCCTTGCTGGTCAAAGTCAAATACAAACGCTTGGTCTACAGGTAAAAAAGAGTGTTGAGGAGGCCCAAGTAGATCACCAAGCACATTATTAGCCGCAGCCTTTACAGGTACGGTTAATAACGTTACCAATAATAAAAAGAAAAACCGCATTAATTTAGTACCTCATCCATCCAATTAAAATATGCCAAGTTACCTGTTGAGACTTCTACAACCTGAATCTCTGGCACTTCGTAGCTATGTAGCTCTTTTATTGTTAAAAACACATCGTTCATTTTGTCTGCTTTGGTTTTTATAAGTAGTTTAGCTTCAGTTGCTTCTGCCACTTCGCCTTCCCACATATAAACAGAGCCCATGTTAGGTAAAATATTTACACAAGCCGCTAGCTTTTTTTCTACCAACGCCCTTGCAAGAGTACGTGCTTCAGCTTCGTCTTTGCAGGTCGTAAAAATCATTTTAAATTGCGTAGTCATTATGAACCTATACTTATTTAACAGTGTCTAGCTTCATAGTATCTGATAGCCGATACAATGTGTAGACGCTAAAATATCAGTAAAATGACGATACCTATGCCCTAACCTTGAAAAGAGACCTCGTCACCCTCATTTATATTTCATCAACTCTTTTGAGTGTCATTATTTAGAGAGCGCTATGTTTAGATTTTTATTTGTGTTGTTTATTATCATCCCTATTATCGAAATCGCCTTGCTGATTCAAGTAAGCGACGTGATTGGCGGATTTGCAACAATTGCACTTGTTGTTATTACTGCGATTTTAGGAGCCAAAATGGTTAAAACACAAGGTATGGGTGCGCTGCAAAATGTACAGGCGCAAATGGCGCAAGGGCAAATGCCAGCCAAAGAATTATTTACCGGAATATGCGTGGTAATTGCAGGTGTATTATTACTTACCCCTGGCATTATGACAGACGTATTTGGATTACTATTATTAACCCCTGCAATTCGTAACAAATTGGCTGCAGGCCTTGCTAGCCAAGCAACTGTTAGAATGAGCGCAGGTATGCAACAAGGGCCATCGCCGTTTGCTGGGCAGCAACATGCTGAACGAGAGCAAATGGAACGACCAACAACTATTGATGGCGAGTATGAGAGAAAAGATTAAAAATTTATCGTTTTTTCTCTTGGAATTTTACACTCCACCCCCATTAATGAATGCAAATTAGAAAAGCTTTTTTCTGTACTGTTCAGAAACTGTTAGGAGAACTAAAAAACATGAACATTCGTCCTTTACAAGATCGCGTAATCGTTAAACGTCTAGAAGAAGAAACAAAATCTGCTGGCGGTATTGTATTAACTGGCTCTGCAGCTGAAAAATCAACTCGCGGAGAAGTTGTAGCCGTAGGTAATGGTCGCGTTTTAGAAAACGGTGACGTGAGAGCGTTAGAAGTTAAAGCCGGTGACACTGTGTTATTTGGCTCATATGTTGAAAAAGTTGAAAAGATCGAAGGTCAAGAGTACCTGATCATGCGTGAAGATAATATTTTAGGCATTGTAGGCTAAACCTACTTTTCGTTTATAAACATTTAAGAATTTAGAGGAATTTAAAACATGGCAGCAAAAGAAGTACTTTTTGCAGGTGACGCACGCGCTAAAATGCTAACTGGCGTAAACATCCTAGCAAACGCAGTAAAAGTTACATTAGGTCCTAAAGGCCGTAACGTTGTACTAGATAAATCATTTGGCTCACCAGTTATCACTAAAGATGGTGTATCTGTAGCAAAAGAAATCGAACTTGAAGACAAGTTTGAAAACATGGGCGCACAAATGGTTAAAGAAGTTGCATCTAAAGCAAATGATGCAGCCGGCGATGGTACAACTACCGCTACAGTACTTGCACAGTCTATTGTTAATGAAGGCCTTAAAGCTGTTGCAGCAGGCATGAACCCAATGGATCTTAAGCGCGGCATCGACAAAGCAGTTATTGCTGCTGTTGCAGAGCTTAAAGCATTATCGGTTCCTTGTTCTGATACTAAAGCAATTGCACAAGTAGGTACTATTTCAGCTAACTCTGATAAAGAGATTGGCGACATCATTGCACAAGCAATGGAAAAAGTAGGCCGTAACAGTGGTGTTATTACTGTAGAAGAAGGTCAATCACTTGAAAACGAACTAGATGTTGTTGAAGGCATGCAGTTTGACCGTGGTTACTTATCTCCTTACTTTATCAACAGCCCAGAAAAAGGCACTGTTGAACTAGATAATCCATTTATTCTACTTGTAGATAAAAAAATATCTAACATCCGTGAATTATTACCAACATTAGAAGCGGTTGCTAAAGCAAGTAAACCACTACTAATCATCGCAGAAGACCTTGAAGGCGAAGCACTAGCTACATTAGTAGTTAATAACATGCGCGGTATTGTTAAAGTATCAGCTGTTAAAGCACCTGGTTTTGGCGATCGTCGTAAAGCAATGCTACAAGATATTGCTGTATTAACTGGCGGTACTGTAATTTCTGAAGAAATCGGCTTAGAGCTTGAAAAAGCAACAGTTGAAGACCTAGGTACAGCTAAGCGCGTAATTATCACTAAAGATGATACTACTATCATTGATGGTGCTGGTGAAGAAGCGGGTATTAGCGGTCGTGTTTCACAAATTAAAGCACAAATCGAAGAAGCAACATCAGACTACGATAAAGAGAAACTACAAGAGCGCATGGCTAAATTAGCTGGCGGTGTTGCAGTTATCAAAGTAGGTGCTGCTACTGAAATGGAAATGAAAGAGAAAAAAGACCGCGTTGAAGATGCATTAAATGCAACTCGTGCAGCGGTTGAAGAAGGCGTAGTACCTGGTGGCGGTGTTGCACTTGTACGTGCTGCAAGTAAGCTGGTTGATTTAGTTGGCGACAACGAAGATCAAAACCACGGTATTAAAGTTGCACTTCGTGCGATGGAAGCACCACTTCGTCAAATCGTAACTAACGCTGGCGAAGAAGCATCAGTTGTAATTAACGCAGTTAAAGGCGGCGACGGTAACTTTGGTTACAACGCAGCAACTGGTGAATACAACGACATGATTGAAATGGGTATCCTAGATCCAACTAAAGTAACACGCTCTGCATTACAGTTTGCAGGGTCTATTGCGGGTCTAATGATCACTACTGAAGCAATGGTAGCTGAAATCCCGAAAGATGAAGCTGGTGGCGCTGATATGGGTGGCATGGGCGGAATGGGTGGTATGGGCGGAATGATGTAATCATCCCCTAAACACCTAGCTCAAATAAAAACCCAGCTTCGGCTGGGTTTTTAGCTATTGGGCACAAAGAAAGTAAAAGCCACAGGTGTGGCTAATTAATAAAATGACTTCGCGTATCCCTTTGCTTCTTAAATGCATGCCAAGCCATACTCAGAGTTAATTTTATTTATTAAAAATTATTAAGGATATTAAGATGAATAAAAAACCTGAACTAATCATCTCATCACTTGATGCAGATAGATTGTATGACTTAATGGAATCATTGCCTGCAGGTAGCTTTGCTAACAAAGAAGAATTGGAAGCTGAACTGGCACGAGCAACAATAGTCGAACCTAAAGATATGCCATCGTCAGTTGTAACGATGAACTCAACTGTAAACTTTATTGTTGAGTCTTCTAAAGAAGAATTTACGTTAACCTTGGTGTACCCAAAGAACAGTGACTCTAGCGGCGATAAAATATCGATATTATCACCCGTTGGTAGCGCATTACTTGGGCTAGCTCAAGGCGACGAAATTGAGTGGCCAAAACCGAGTGGCGGCTTAATAAAAGTAAAAATAAAAGAAGTAACCTACCAGCCAGAACGTGCTGGTGAATTACACAGATAAACATTTTATGCACTTAGCGCTAAAACTCAATTTAAAGTAGACCCAGCCTCGGCTGGGTTTTGCTTTTTGTTATAAAGCAGATTGATACTGTTTAATTTATACCTATAACTAAGTTACATACTGCGGGCATATACCCTGCATAATCGTTTACCAAGCAACCTAAACTCTGGATAATAAATCTATCTCAAGCAGCTATTTTCAGCGATCACTGCGTTGAATTTACTTGCAATAGGCCAGCTATTGACGCGTAAGTTCGCCTTGTTTTCACTGAAAATCTCTGGCTAGAGAAAATAAATTTAAATATCACTATAATTCAATGTTTTGGTAAATATCTTAACCAAAGTTCAGGTTGAATATGATAAAAAGCACATTTATTAAATAGTACGGAGTAAACCAAACATGACTAACGTTCAACAGCATATCGGCAGCATTGCATTAGTTGTTAAGGACTACGATGAGGCAATTAAGTTTTACACTCAAAAGCTCAACTTTGAGTTAGTAGAGGATACTAACTTAGGAGAGGGTAGGCGCTGGGTGTTAATTTCACCTCCAAATTCAAACGGGGCTAGTTCAAACGGGACTAATTCGAGCAGAACTAATCTACTGCTTGCTAAAGCCACAACGCCCGAACAGATAAGCGCTATTGGTAACCAAACGGGTGGCCGCGTGTTTTTATTTTTGCATACCAATGACTTTTGGCGAGATTATAATTTAATGCTTTCAAAAGGCGTTACATTTACCGAAGAGCCTCGAGTAGAACCTTATGGCACCGTAGTGGTTTTTGAAGACTTATATGGTACAAAATGGGACTTACTGCAGCTTAATAATTAGCAAGATAAAGTGACGCTTAAACTCACGTCACTTTATTAACTAACTCTCTTACAATTGCGAATAAATCACTGGGTAGCATTCCCCTTTGCCCGTCTCGCTCACTGGCGATATCACCGGCTCTAGCATGCAGTGTTACACCATAGCGTGCTGCTTCATCAATAGTTAAACCTTGAGCAAGTAAGGCACCAATAATACCAGTAAGTACATCGCCACTGCCGCCAACGGCCAATGCCGGGTTGCCATCTTCACATACCCACGTGTGCTGGGCATTATCTATTAATGTTCCTGCGCCTTTTAATACACAAGTCGCGTTATAGCGTTTAGCGCAAAGGCGGGCATAATTAAAGCGGTCTGATTCTATGTCGCTGGTGCTAACACTTAGCAGTCGCGAAGCTTCGCCGGGATGTGGAGTAAGTACGCATTGCTCTAACGTGTATGATGAAGCTTTCTTAGCCAGTAAATTAAGGGCATCTGCATCTATAACCAATGGCATTTTATTGTTTTGGCAATATTGCATTACTTCATCGAATGTTTGTTGTGCCCACTCGTCTTGCCCAAGCCCTGGGCCAATAACAACGCAGCTTGCCCACTCTAGCGCTTGATGTAAGTTATTACTGCTTACCATAAGTTCTGGTCTGCCAATACTAATAGGCGTTATTGAGCTTTCGTGTGTATACACTCTTACCATGCCAGCACCCGTTCTAAGAGCTGCTTCACTACTTAACCTAATTGCACCTGCAGTACCTTGATTGCCACCAATACATAAAAGTTTACCGTGGCTTCCTTTGTGACTATTGATTGCCCGCGTGGCTATTCCTTTAAAGCTATTGATATTAATCAGAGTACCTGATGATTGAGCGATACGAATAAACGCATCGCCAATTGCTAAGTCATCAAATACTAACTTACCGCTATATTGTTTACCTGCCGTCGTTGTCAGCCCTTGCTTAATACCCACAAAAGTAACGGTTGAAGTCGCTTGAACTGCACACCCTAAAGGTTGCCCTGTATTCGCCTCAATGCCTGATGGAATATCAATGCTTATTACGGGCTTACCGCTGTTATTTACCGCTTTAATTATGCCCGCAAAGTTATCGCGCACGGTGCTTTTAAGGCCAGTACCAAGTAGAGCATCAATAACGATATCGCACTCATTAAGAGCATCTTTTGTAAAATGAGAAACCACCCCACCCGCTTCTACCCATAGCTGCTGCGCTTTTGCAGCATCACCGGTTAATACTTTATTAGGCTCAGCTGCGCATACTGTTACCTCTTTACCTGCTTGCATAATAAGCCTAGCTACAACGTAACCGTCTCCAGCGTTGTTACCATGGCCAACAATGACTAATGTATGCTGTTCAAATAACTGCCATTGCTTATATACAGCCTCGCCTGCACGCTGCATTAGGGTAAATAAATCACAATGACTATTTTTAGCCGCTAAAGCTTCATTGTCTCTTACTTGTTGTGCGGTAAATAAGGTTTTATTAAGCATAGAGGCTCCTTTACTAGGTGATACCTCACCTTATCAAATACTTATATCTAGCGGCTAGTTCTGTTGACGAATTTAAACTGCAATTTTATTTAAAGTCTAACTTAGTAAAACACTGCCACTTCAATTTGAGCATGACTCACTTGAGCACGTCTAACTTGAGCAAGGTGAGCTAATTAAAGTACAATGCAGTTAATTAAAGGCTTGGTTTACTTGTAATCCAAGCCTGTTTATTTTTAGGTAGAGAAAAGCATGGCACAAACTCGCGGTAACTTATTTATTTTGTCAGCCCCTTCTGGTGCTGGTAAATCAAGCTTAATCAATGCGTTATTAAAAAAACACGCTGACATGAAAGTATCTGTATCACATACAACTCGCGCCCCTCGCCCAGGTGAAGAAAATGGCGTGCATTATCACTTTGTATCTACAGACGAATTTAAAGCGCTTATTGCCAAAGATGACTTTTTTGAATGGGCTCAAGTATTCGATAATTACTACGGCACATCAAAGCAGGCTATTGAGTCGCAACTTGATGCGGGTATTGATGTGTTTTTAGATATTGATTGGCAAGGCGCTCAGCAAGTGCGCAAAATTATGCCAAGCGTACAAACTATTTTTATTCTACCGCCTTCAAAAGAAGAACTAGAACAACGCTTAAATAACCGTGGCCAAGATTCGGCTGAGATTATTGCCTCTCGTATGGCAAAAGCACAATCTGAAACATCACATTATAATGAATACGACTTTGTAATTGTTAATGATGACTTTGAGGACGCACTTGCCGACATAGAAATGATTGTAATGGCTCAGCGCTTAACACTAAAAGCGCAAGAAGATCGTCATCAAGTTTTACTAAATAGTCTGCTTAAATAATTTAAGCCTACTTAAATTAGGCTTAGGCAAGTAAAACTGATAAAAATTGAACACTGGCTATTGGCGAAAGTGGCTCCTTGGAGTAAACTACGTCTTTGCTTTTAAATTATTTTTGGAGTGCTGTGATGGCCCGCGTAACAGTTGAAGATGCAGTAGATGCAGTTGGTAATCGTTTTGACTTAATTTTAGTTGCGGCTCGTCGTGCCCGCCAAATTGCTGTTGGTGGTAAAACTCCACTAGTAGACCCTGAAAACGATAAGCCAACGGTAGTTGCTTTACGTGAAATTGAATTAGGTTTAGTTGATAGCGCTTCAATGGACTTAATTGACCGTGAAGAACAACAACACCAAGAAGCAGCAGAATTAGCTGCTGTTGCTGCCATTGTTGGTGGCAACCAATAATCGACCTCCCGGTCTGATTTAGCCAACGGCGCAGTATTTCTACTATAGCCGTTGGCAATCCTTTCATTTCATCGTATATTCGTAGCTTACCTAATTTGCTTCACTAGAGCCTTTTTATCTTTCGAGGTTGAATTTGCAGCAGTATGCTTGGTATTTAGGCAAGGCAGAGCCTATGTAGTGTGGTTATTTCCCATAAATAGGCGATAACGCAGCATAAATGCAAAACATGCGCTGCCCAAAGGGTTCTGCCTAGGGGCAATTTACTCTTTGTTGCTCGATTTTTACTTAGCCCGCTAGGCTAAAAACCTCGCGCCGCGATTAAATCGCCCCTAGATTGAACAAATTTTAATCCTGAAAGGTCAACAGGCCCTAGAACATTGGAGTGTGAATGTATCTTTTTGAAGGTCTTAAAAAGAAAATTTCAGAATACTTGCCCGCTGCTGATGTAGAGCTGGTTCAAAAATCTTACGTGGTAGCCCGAGAGGCCCATGAAGGACAAACTCGCTCAAGTGGCGAACCTTACATAACTCATCCAGTAGAAGTAACCCAAATTCTTGCAGGCATGCATCTTGACCATGAAACGCTCATGGCCGCGCTAATGCATGATGTAATTGAAGATACTGATTTTAGCCAACAAGATTTAGCCGAAATTTTTGGCGAAACTGTGGCAGAACTCGTTGAAGGTGTAAGTAAGCTCGATAAGCTCAGCTTTAAAGATAAAAAAGAATTCCAAGCTGAAAACTACCGCAAAATGATTATGGCAATGACTCAGGATATTCGAGTTATTTTAATCAAGCTTGCTGATAGAACGCACAATATGCGTACTTTAGGGGCACTGCGCCCAGATAAGCGCCGCAGAATAGCACGTGAAACGCTTGAGATTTACGCGCCAATAGCAAACCGCTTAGGTATTCACGATATTAAAAATGAGCTTGAAGACTTAGGTTTTCAAGCTTTATATCCTATGCGTCATCGCGCACTTAAATCTGAAGTAGCTAAAGCACGTGGTAATCGCAAAGAAGTTATCACTAATATCCAACATGAAATAGAAGCACGTCTTGAAGAGTCAGGCATTAAAGCGACTGTGTCAGGCCGAGAGAAACATTTATATAGTATTTATAAAAAAATGCTTAATAAAGAACTGCTATTTAACGAAGTTATGGATATTTACGCGTTTAGAATTGCAGTTGATTCTATGGATACGTGTTATCGCGTATTAGGTGTGGCTCATAGTCTTTATAAGCCTATAGAAACACGCTTTAAAGATTATATTGCTGTACCAAAAACTAATGGTTACCAATCGCTTCATACTTCATTAGTTGGCCCACACGGAATACCTGTTGAGATTCAGATTCGTACTCACGATATGGATCAGATGGCCGACAAAGGTGTAGCGGCGCACTGGATGTATAAAAAATCAGGTGATGGTGCAGGTAATACTTCGCAGCAACGTGCTCGCCAATGGATGCAAAGCTTATTAGAGCTTCAGCAAAGTGCGGGTTCATCGTTTGAATTTATTGAAAACGTAAAAACTGAGCTATTCCCAGAAGAAATTTACGTATTTACACCTGATGGTCGTATTGTTGAGCTACCAATGGGCGCTACCGCAGTCGATTTTGCGTATGCGGTTCATACTGATGTAGGCAATACTTGTGTAGGCGCTCGCGTTAATCGCAAGCCACATCCTTTAAGTCGGCCATTAGATACAGGGCAAACCATAGAGATAATAACAAGCTCAGGTGCCCACCCTAATGCAACATGGCTAAACTTTATTGTTACTGGTAAAGCACGCTTGGGTGTTCGTAATTACCTTAGAAGTCAGCATCATGAAGAAGCCATGCTTTTAGGGCGCCGTTTACTTGATTCGGCATTAGGCGAAAACAAACTAGATAGCATTGCTGATGAAAATATAGCGAGAGTACTTGAAGAGCACGAACTAACTACTCTTCTTGAATTACTTGTAGAAATTGGCTCTGGTAACTTAATGAGTATGTTAATTGCCAAGCGCTTATTGCAAAATGACAATGACGATTTAACTGATATAACAAGCCAAGCTAAAGCGACCATTATTGGTACTGAAGGCATGTTAGTGAATTACTCTAAGTGTTGCCGACCTGTACCAGGCGATGCCATTACAGCTCATATAAGCCAAGGTAAGGGCCTGACCGTTCACCGCCAAGAATGTAAAAATATTCGTGGTTGGGAAAATGAGCGCTCTAAATACTTAGTTGTAAAATGGGACGATAACCCAGAAAAAGAATATATTGCAGCTCTGAGAGTTGAAATTATTAACCATCAAGGCGCGTTAGCTAAGCTAACCAATGTTGTCGCTACAACCCAAGCCAATATTGTCGAAATTGCCACCGATGAAAAAGAAAGTAATTTATACGTGATAGATTTAGGGGTTACCGTTAAAAACCGTATCCACGTTGCTAACATTATGCGCCGCATTCGCGTTATGCCTGATGTACAAAAAGTCTATCGTAAAAAATAAAATAGGAAACACATGAATAAAGCATTTATCTCTACCGACAAAGCACCTGCAGCTATTGGCACTTATAGCCAAGCAGTTAAAGTAGGTACCGCTGTTTATTTATCTGGTCAAATTCCATTAGTTCCAGAAACGATGGAAATGATTTCAGAAGATTTTAGCGAGCAAACGCATCAAGTATTTAAAAATATTGCTGCGGTATGTGAAGAAGCAGGCGGAAAAATTCACGATTTAGTTAAAATCAATATTTACCTAACTGATCTATCTAACTTCGCCACAGTAAATGAAGTGATGAGCCAATACTTTAAACAACCTTACCCAGCTAGAGCTGCATTAGGTGTTCGTGCACTACCAAAAGGTGCACAAGTTGAAATAGACGGAATAATGGAATTACCTTCTACCAATTAAGTATTACAGGCTATAGAGCTTCTCTATAGCCTTTATTTTTCGCTCCACACTTCGTTTTATCTGACTTCTTGACTCAAATGTAAATTTCTAGCAATCTGTAGTTGTGTTTTAAAAAACAAACTTAACTTAAGTAGTAAAAAAGGATTAACTCGTGTTTAAGCTTGCCAACAATGGAAATGTTTTACTTGATGTAAAAGAGCATATTCCTCCCAGCGCTGCATTTATTTTAGAGGCTCTCGAAAAGTCAGCTTTTTGCGACTGTAAAATAGATCATGACGCTATTAATGATTTTTTTAAAAACGAAAACACACAACAAACTCTCGTTGTAGCAACAAAACACAATGCCACTTTAAATGTAACAATTAGCGACGATAAAATGCTGGCCATTGGCGAGCTAACGCTTGCCCAAGGCGGAAAGCTATTAAGTCTAGAAGATGCAAAAAAACAACTTATTAAAGCAGGAATTGTTCGTGGCTATAAACAAGCATTTTTAGAGCTGTTACTGCAAAAGCAATTTGAGCACCCAGCAGGCTCTTTAGTTAAAGGTATATTAGCTAAAGGCAGACTTCCAAGCGACGGTTTAGCTACAAAACTAATAGCAACAGTAGAAACCTTAAAAGATCGCTTAAAAACACCCAAACTCAAAGAAGATGGCAGTGTGGATATGCGTGATTTTGGCAAGCTGGCAAGTGTAGAGCCAGGCTCTGTGCTTATTCGTCAGCAACCAGCAACCCCCGGAAAAGAAGGCTTTACTGTAGTAGGTGACATACTGCCCGCAAAACCTGGAGAAAATAAGCAATTAGTTGCTGGTGAAGGTACCGAAATATCAAAGCTAAACCCGCTTGAGCTAGTCTCTACTATTGCAGGTGTTCCTGTTGAAATAAATAACGGTATGCGTGTCGACGATATTTTTACTATTTCAGATGTAAATGTAAAAAGCGGCCATATTGACTTTCAAGGCAGTGTTATTGTCACTCGCAATATAGAGCCAGGTATGAAAGTAACCGCCAAAGGTGATATTACTATATTTGGCACTGTTGAATCTGGCGAGCTTACCGCAGGCGGAAACATAACTGTTAAACAAGGTATTATTGGCCATCAACAATCAGATAATAAGTCACTTTCTTGCAAACTAATTGCGCTGGGTGATATCCATGTATCTCACTCACAGTATTGCTACCTAGAAGCAAATAATATTTTTATTGATCGCCAAACAAGCCACTGTGTAATGAAAGCTAAACGCTTACTGCAAGTTGGTCAATCCGACTTACCTAAGGGTAAAATATTTGGTGGTGAAATACTTGATGCAACGACCCTCATTGCTGGCGAAATAGGGAATGAGTCAGGCGCTAAAATGATTATTAATTTAGCAGCGTCAGGCGCTGAAATAACCGCCGATACCGATAACTGCTTTAAAGACTTAGCTAAAACAGACGAGCAATTAGATGCACTGCAAGCGGCGCTAGAAAAAACTGATTTAGTGAAAGACATCGAAAAAAAGAAAATATTAATTACTAAAATTGGTGCTACTCAAAAACATTATTGTGAGCAAGCAGAACAGTTAGAAAAACGTCTTTCAAACTTAGATCACGACTTACATGATTTGCTTAACGACGCTAATTTAGCGATAAATTCTGTTTTGCATTCAGGTGTAGAAATTCATATTTTTGATAAAGTGCTAAAAACAATCCGTAATTACCCTCCTTGCAACGTTAAACTTTTAAATAACAAAATTGAAATAGAGTTTAAAACCAGCTAAGAACTGAGTGCTCTATTGAGCACTCAAATTAATTAACGTTTTAAAGTAAGCCACTTACCGTATCATAAGTTTGACTTGGCCATACACCCACTTGTACTTGACCAATATGTTGCTTTTGCAGTAATAACATAGCTAGCCGCGACTGCCCTATTCCACCGCCAATTGTTTGCGGGAATTTGCTTTGTAAAAGCGCTTTGTGCCAATCAAACTCTAAGCGGTCTTCATCCCCTGTTGTACTTAACTGCGCTTTTAAAACCTCAGGGCTTACACGTATACCCATTGATGATATTTCAAAGGCATCTTCAAGTACTGGGTTCCATACTAAAATATCACCATTTAAACCCATGTATTCATCGCATGTTGGTGTAGACCAATCATCGTAATCTGGGGCTCTTACATCATGAATTTTACCATCTCCAAGCGCGCCACCAATACCAATTAAAAATACAGCACCATATTCTTGTGCAATGGCTTTTTCGCGCTGCTTAGCACTAAAGTCAGGATACATTTTACGTAGCTCTTCACTATGCACAAACTTAATATCGTCCGGTAAAAAAGGCGTTAAGCCATAAGACTCACTTACAAAAGCTTCCGTCTCTTTTATCCCTTTATAAATAGATTGAACAGTTTGCTTGAGCGTTGTCAGCGAACGCTCTGTGGTTTCGTTAATTACTTTTTCCCAATCCCACTGATCAACATATACAGAATGAATCGGACTTAGTGAATCTTCATCTGGGCGCAAAGCTTTCATTTGAGTGTAAATACCCTCACCAACACCAAAGCCATAAGTAGCCAGTGTTTTACGTTTCCACTTAGCCAGTGAATGGACCACTTCGTAGCGGCTATCTGTAATCGCTTTCACATTTACAGCAACTGCGTTTTCATGGCCGCTTAAGTTATCTTGCGTGCCGTCGCCTACTTTGGCCAAAATAGGGGCTTGAACCTCAATAAGCCCAAGCTGGGTTTCTAGTTGTTGTGAAAAAAATTGCTTAACTTTACTTATTTGCTGCTGTTGCTGCACATAATGTGAACTCATAATAATTGGCCTCATTCCCAGTTATTGTTACTTGCTTAATTGTTAAAAAGCGCTTTAACCAGCGCCTTTAATGAAGTTAATGTAACGATTTAAATGATTAATTCAATATCCCATAACAAAAATAGCTTTAATATATAAAAACCATCAATTAAGTGGTATAAAAACCATATATTCGATAATTTCATGAGAAAAATAGAATGGAAAATTATTTGATCGATAATCTCGATAAACAGATACTGCATGCGTTAATGGCACATGCCCGTACTGCGTACGCCGAATTAGCAAAAAGATTTAATGTAAGCGCAGGGACAATTCACGTAAGAATTGAAAAAATGAAGCAAGCAGGGATCATTACAGGAACGCAATTAACGATTAATACTAAACAGCTAGGCTACGATGTATGCTGCTTTATAGGCATTAACTTAAATAACGCACGTGATTACCCACAAACACTTATAAAGCTAGAAGCATTGGAGGAAGTGGTAGAGGCTTATTACACAACAGGTAACTACAGTATATTTATAAAGGTAATGACAAAGTCCATTGACCACTTACAAGATGTGCTGATTAATAAAATACAGGCAATAGAAGCAATCCAATCAACAGAAACACTTATTTCTCTACAAAACCCAATTAGCCGCACAGTAATGCCTTAACTGTAAAAATCTCGTATAATTGCCGAAAAAAGAGGATAACCATGCAGCAAACTCGCTATCAAAGAATCGAAGACGTACTTTCGCGCCGTCAAACAGACTTAACCGTGTGCCTAGAAGACGTGCACAAACACCATAATTTATCTGCAATAGTACGAAGTGCTGATGCGGTTGGTTGCCATCACGTACATGCTGTATGGCCTGAAAAACAAAAATGGCTAACAAATAATACCTCTGGTGGCAGTAAAAACTGGCTAGAAACGCACCTGCATAGAAATATTGATGATGCCGTAGTGGCAATGCGTGAACGCAATCCAGAAATACAAATACTCGCGACTCATCTATCAGAAGATGCCGTTGATTTTAGAGAAGTAGATTATACCAAGCCAACGGCTATTATTGTTGGACAAGAAAAAACGGGGATATCAGAAAAAGCCCTAGAATATGCCGATCAAAATATTATTATTCCAATGCAAGGCATGGTGCAATCGCTTAATGTTTCAGTTGCTGCTGCGCTAATATTGTTTGAAGCACAGCGCCAACGTGAGCTGGCTGGTTTATATAATAGAGATATGCTGAGCGCCGAAGTTAAGCACCCACTTTACTTTGAAGGCTGTCATCCTATTATTGCAAGGCAGTGCAAGCAAAAAAAACTACCTTATCCTGCACTTGATGAAAACGGCGAAATAGTCGCTGACGAGCAATTTTGGCAAGCTTTAAAACATACTTGATGGACTAAAGCTCTGTAAGTACACTTAACTTATTCACAAATAATAAGATTGATATAATTTGTCTAAACCTAGCTTAAATCAATACCCAATTACAGAGCTCAAAGGGGTCGGCCCAAAAATGGCTGAACGTTTGTTAAAGCTAGGTATTTTAACTGTACAAGATATGCTTTTTCATTTGCCACTTCGCTATGAAGATCGCACTCGCTTATACGCGATTAGCGAGTTGTCACTTCACAGCCACGTAAGTGTTGAAGCAACTATTGAAACAAGCCAAATAACGTTTGGTAAAAGGCGCATGCTTGTTTGCCAGATTAACGATGGCACGGGCAGGCTAACACTACGATTTTTTAATTTTACCGCTGCACAAAAAAATGCATTTAGTGCCGGTAAAATAATACGTTGTTTTGGTGAAATACGCCGTGGCCGCGTTGGCTTTGAAATGAGCCATCCTGAATACAGCATCAGCGATACTTCTAACGAACAACCAGTAGCTACAACGCTTACGCCCGTGTATTCAACAACCGAAGGTTTAAAGCAACTATCGATTAGAGCTTTAAGCGAACAGGCTATTGATTTACTACATAAATACTCAGTAGAAGAACTACTGCCTTCACAGTGGCAGCCATCAAATATGCCACTAAGTGACGCCTTATTATTACTGCACCGCCCACCTAATGATGTTGATGTAACTGCATTAGAGCTAGGAACTCACCCTGCTCAACAGCGCCTGGTATTTGAGGAGCTACTTGCTCAAAACCTCAGCTTATTAAAAGTGCGAGAGCAAGGACAACAAGTTAAAGCCGTAGCATTAAATCCGGTAAACACATTAGAAAGCCAATTTTTAGAACAACTTCCTTTTGCACCCACAAATGCACAAAGCCGCGTAGTTGCTGAAATTAAAGGTGATATGCAACACGCATATCCTATGATGCGTTTAGTGCAAGGTGATGTAGGTTCAGGTAAAACGCTGGTAGCGGCACTGAGTGCACTAACCGCTATTGCGCAGGGCTTTCAAGTAGCTTTAATGGCGCCAACTGAGATTTTGTCAGAGCAACATGGGGTTAATTTTACTGCTTGGTTTAATCCGCTCGGTATTTCAGTTGCTTGGCTTGGCGGTAAAAAAAAGGGTAAAGAGCGCGTAGCAACACTTGAAAAAATAGCCTCTGGTGAGGCGCAAATGATTGTAGGTACTCACGCTTTATTTCAAGATGAAGTTAAGTTTAATAACTTAGTGCTTATTGTTATTGATGAACAACACCGCTTTGGTGTCCACCAGCGTTTATCACTGCGTGAAAAAGGTAAGTTTGGTGATTGCTATCCTCATCAACTCGTTATGACCGCTACACCTATTCCACGTACGCTCACGATGACAGCCTATGCCGACTTAGAAATCTCGGTCATTGATGAATTACCACCTGGGCGTACGCCAATTACAACAGTAGCACTTCCTGATACGCGCAGAGACGATATTGTTGCTCGTGTTAAATTAGCGTGTAACGAGCAAGGCCGACAAGTTTACTGGGTGTGCACGCTTATTGATGAGTCTGAAGTACTGCAGTGCCAAGCAGCGGAGGACAGCGCACTACAATTAAAAGAAGCACTACCAGAGCTAAACGTAGGTTTAGTACATGGCCGAATGAAGTCAGCTGAAAAACAAGCCATTATGAGTGAGTTTAAAGCAGGTAATATACATGTTTTAGTGGCTACGACCGTTATTGAGGTTGGTGTTGATGTACCTAACGCGAGCTTAATCATTATAGAAAACCCTGAGCGCTTGGGATTAGCACAATTGCATCAATTACGTGGGCGCGTTGGCCGTGGCGCTACGGCATCGCATTGTGTGCTTCTATATCACGCACCGTTGTCTCACACCGCTCAAAAGCGATTAGGAGTACTACGCGATAGTAACGATGGTTTTGTGATAGCAGAGCGCGATTTAGAAATTCGTGGCCCAGGTGAAGTACTCGGTACAAAACAAACGGGTTTAGCCGAATTTAAAATTGCCGATCTTACCCGCGATAAGCACATACTCAACCAAGTTAGGCCAATTGCACAGCAAATGCTTAAGCAACATCCAGAGGTTGTTGATCCGCTAATTCAGCGCTGGTTAGGTAATAAGCAAAATTACGCGCAAGCGTAACCACTCTATTTTCGATATTTTTGAGTCTACTAAGTTAGCGGTGCTAAATTTATTTGTTAGCATTTTGAGGGGATAAAAAAAGTCAGCCCTAAACAATATAGAGCTGACTACTGATATCTAAACTGAGCTTAGCTAAGCAGAAAAAAGCGATTAGCACCCTTTACTGCTCTTAGTTAAATTTAAGCTTTGTTAAGCTCAAATATAAGCGATGTTTGTGGGAATGAAATTGGCATTTGTAAACCAAACTGCATTAGCGCTTCACCTGTAAATGTTTGACCATTTACCGCAGCAATAGAAGACGGACGATACTCTTCAAATTTAACCGGCCACACTAAATTAAGTGTGTACTGCGCATCGGCATCAAGGCCAACAAAACGAAGCTTATTAGGCGCTGTACGCGGTGTTTCGCGCACGCTGTTATAAGCAAATAACGCTTTTGATTTTTGCTCGTCGATTAAACCAAAATTAATTGATAAATCGTCGCTATCAAGGCGGTACAAATCGGCGCTATGAATAAAGTCACGATGCTCTTTATGCAAGGCAATAGCTGCTTTAAGTGCGCTGTACTCGTGATCGGTCAGCTCACGTGGGTCCATTTCGATTCCCATATGACCAAACATTGATACCGCAGCACGCATTTCAATACTTACGTTACGCCCTGTGATATGACAATCACGCGGGCCTACATGTGCCCCCATTACCGACGATGGGAAAAAGAACGAACACCCACGTTGTATTTCAAGACGATCAAGCGCATCGTTTGAATCTGACGTCCATACACGGTCGGTGTGTGCAAGTACGCCGTAATCTACACGTGCACCACCTGACGAACAGCTTTCTATTTCAAGCCCAGGATGCGCTGCTTTTATACGGTCAATTAAACGATAAAGTGCTAATGTTTGCTGATGCACAGCAGGCTTGCCATCAAAATTACCCGCATGGTTAATATCGCGGTTCATATCCCATTTAATGTACTTAATAGTTGGGTATTCAACTAAAATATCGTCAATGGCTTTATATAGGTACTCAACAACTTCTGTGCGAGTTAAATCAAGGACAAGCTGGTTTCTAAAGCTTAGTTGATCGTTATTTTCTGAGCCTAATATCCAATCAGGGTGAGCACGGTATAAATCGCTATCTGGGTTTACCATTTCTGGTTCAAACCAAATACCAAACTCCATGCCTAAACTGTTTACATGGTCGATTACTGGCGATAATCCATCTGGGTAAATTTTGTAATCTACAGTCCAATCGCCTAAGCCTGCGTTGTCGCCTCGACGACCTTTAAACCAACCATCATCAAGTACAAAACGTTCAATGCCTAACGGCGCTACTTTGTCGGCTAGTTGCTTAAGCGTATCTACATCGTGATCGAAGTAAATACCTTCCCATGTGTTGTAATGCACAGGACGCGTTTTTTCACGCTGTGCTTGGCTAAGTAAATTAGCTTTAACAAAACGATGAAAATTACGAGAAAGCGCACTAAAACCTTCACTCGAAAACGAGCCATAAATGCTCGGGCTTTGATATGTTTGACCTTTAGCAAGCGTAAGCTCACCAGGGAGTAATAACTCACCCATCTGTACATAACGACGACCTTCAGCTAAAAGCTCTGCGCGTAGTTTATTATTACCACTCCAACCTAAATGAAAGCCGTAACATTCGCCGTGTTGCTCGCCTGCATTTTCGTTATGCACTAATAAGCCTGGGAATACATCGTGTGATGTTTTGCCTTTACGGTTTTCACGTACAAAGCTGCCTAAGACTAAATCAACTGATTGACGTTGGAATTCGTTTGACCAACGACCTTCAAAACTTACTATTTTACTTACGCTATCTGGCAGCTGGAATGTTGGCGCCGCGCAAAAGTTAACACTTAATGGCGAATCGCCTAAATTAGTTAATACGGTATGCGCGCTCAATACGTCAGTGTTTTTATCAAGCGTGATGCTGTGTACTACTTCAATACCACGAAGTTTATCTACACTTACAAATTCAAGTGTTGCAGCTGAAGGCTCACGTACTTCTTGAAGCTCTGGCCCTACTGACCATGCGATTGAATCATTTACTAGCTCAAGCCCTGGCGCACCAGTAAAGCCCTCGCCTAATAAAGGAGATAGAGAAATAGGCGCTTCTTCAACCACGGCACATTTTACTTCTTGACGCGTAGCAAGCTGAGTTAGCATTGTTTCTGTTGTTTGCTCAGATAGGCGTTTACCAAAGTACAGTAACACCGGTGTTTTGCTCTGGCAGTCGAAAATAACGGTGCTGTTTACACTGTCTAATCGATAAAATGATTTAGTGTCGGCCATGATTTTCCTATCCTCTTGTTCATTGTGTGAGTTATAAATATAACGAAAGTAACTTAGTGATACTAAGTATTAATGTATCTCTCGCTGTTTAAGGCACAATCTATCAGACGGTGACATTCAACAATAATAGTATATATCATATAAATTAGGTTTTGATAGTCTTTACATCGCAAATAGTTAGATAAACTCACTGGAAGTACCACTGTAGCAAAAAGCTATAAACTAACCTTAACTTTAAAGTGCTGCTACTAATTTCTTATACATATAAAAAAATCGGCCAGAGTTGCCTCATGACCGATTTTGTCAGCTTAAACTATTTATAATCTATTTTTGTACTTGTACTTGGCCTGCGTCATCAAGTGCCGGTGTTTTACCTGCCCACTGTGCATTCAAACCAAATACCACTTTATTTACTATCAATGCAAAAGCCACACATACAATCAGTGTAATTGGCATTAAGTGAATGTAATGAATGTCAGTATGTAGTGGTGAGTTTGCAAATGTAAGCATGCCGTACATTACAACACCTAAAATTACTGCTGCAATACCTGCACGTGCATCAACATTTTTAAATAATAAGCCCACTACAAAAATAGAGAATATAGGCATACTTAATAAGCCATTTAATTGCTGAAGTAAGTTAATAATGCTATCTGCTTGCTGGTAAATTGGTACAAGTACCAGTGTTAAGCTTGTGAGTAGCAATGTTACGTAACCACTTAATTTCACAACACTTGGCTCTTTATTAAAGTAAGCTTCGTGAATGTCACACACATACAATGCGGTTGCTGAGTTTAGTAAGCTGTTGTAAGTAGATAGTACTGCTGCTGCCATTGCCGCTGCAAATACACCGGTTAACCATGCTGGCATTACATCACCCACAATTCGACCATAAGCAGCGTCGCCAATATCACCATAAAGTTTAAACGAAATAATACCCGGTAATACCACAATTGCAGGGACGATTAAAAAGCGAATACCCGCAGCTGCAAATATACCTTTTTGCGCTTCTTTAACATTAGGCGCAGCCATTGCTCGCTGCGTAATTGTTTGGTTAGTACCCCAGTAATACATTTGAATGAAGATCATACCGGTTAAAAGTGTTGGCCAAGGAATAGGTGAATCAGCATCGCCAATTAATGTTAAACGTTCTTCCGGAATACCCGTAAAGTCATAATCAATTGCATTAAGTGCTAAAAACACCACTAAAACAGCCATACCGAGTACAAGTATACCGTTGTAGGTATCCGATACTGCAACTGCCCGCAGGCCACCAAAAAACGCATAAACAGCACCAATAATGGCAAAAGCTGTCGCGATATACATTAGTGGAATATCAACTTTAAACATGGTTTGCATAAACAACGCACCAGAGTAGATTACCGCTGGCATATAAATAAGTGCATTACCTAAAAAGAACAACCCACCAATAACAGCGCGAATATGCTTGTTGTTATAGCGCTTTTCTAAAAGCTCTGTGGTGGTTGTACAGTTGTATTTGTAATAAACAGGGATGAATACTTTAGCTAAAATAATTAAGCCAATAATCGCTGCAAGCTCCCACCAAACAAGCAAAGCCATTTGGTTACCATTCATACCTACAAGTTGGTCAGTACTTAAATTAGTTAATGTGATTGAACCTGCAACAAACATCCAAGTAAGGCCACCGCCCGCTAAAAAATACTCTTTGGTTTGGCTTTGTCCGTTATTACGATTTTGGCCTCGGCATTTCCAATAAGTAAGGCCACCAATTAAAGCGGTGACAAAAACAAAAACCACCAGCTGTAAAATGTTATCTGACATGTGTGTGTCTCCTGCGCGTTATGCGCAATGTCTGGGTAATAAAAAATGCACGCTACAGCGCGTGCGCATCTCGACTTAGTTCTAACTTAATCTGCTTTAAAGGCATAAGTTCGGGACGTTGGTTGTGCAGCTTTACCAATGCATTTAACTGAAACAGTGAAATGAGCATGCTGTTAAGCACACTTAAGTAACCCTGCTTTTGTAGTTCTGCAATGGTATTGCTATCTAATGTTTGCAGTTTGTCTTCATCAACGGTGCTCAAACCTTGAATGGTTTGGGTTTCGCCTTGTTCAAACTGCAATACAATATCTATGTTTTTAATGAGTCCTAAACGCGCAACTTCTTGGGTAAATTGATACGTTTGGTAATCATTTTTTAAATCGCTTTCTAACAACTTTTGCTGCGCACTTAAAAATAAACTTGGGTTACCTTTAGCATCAAATAGTGACTCACCCTGCTCGGTGTTTACAGCTAAGCTTTGCTCATCAATCGCGATAAAATAGTCGCTACTATTTGCTTCTCGAGTCATTAAGTAAAGTGGCTGGGTTTGCATGCATACCGGTGTGTAAAGTGCCTGCCATTGGTTGTTATTTACCAATAGACTTTGCCCAGCACTAAAGCTTGTTAACGCTGATACGGTATAGCTGCCATTTTGTGCGTTACGTGCTAAAAAAACAGGTAAATCGCAGGCTGCTTTTGCTATTTCATTTGCTCTTAAATTAACTAAATGCTGTGTTTTTGCGTATTCAACAGCGGCATTGTGGTTAATTTTTAATGTTTGGTGTTTGGTGTTTACTAGTTCACTAATAGCCATAGTTACACATCCTTAAACTGGGTTAGCTGCTAACCACTGCTCTATAAAAGCACGGTGCGGTGGTAAAGTTTGCAACATCTGCTGTGTAAGCTGGCTGTTACGTTCTATTATTTGTTTAGCTTGCGCGTCTTGTGAATACAAATACGCTTGTTTAGTAAAGTCAGGCTTAAAGCCCATACCGTACAAAACATACTGATAGCTGGCGGCTGGAAATAACTCTAATGCGCCATGAAAATCTTGAATAAGCGGGCCACGGCTTCCCCAAAGAAGTAAGTCTTCTTGCAGGGTTTCTGGAATAGTATCAGGCTGTACATGCGCTTGCCAGTAAGGTTCTGGGCGCTTGGTTAGCATGTAATGTAGTTTTAAAAAGTCGATAATACGCTGCCAACGATAATCCATCTGCTCATTAAAGCGCTTAGCTACAATAGGCATTACTTGGGTATCTGCTGGCATATGTTCAGCAACAAAGCGTGCTGAAATTTCAACAAGCATAATGGCGGTAGCTTCAAGCGGCTCTACAAACCCTGCCGACATACCAATGGCAACACAGTTTTTATGCCAAAACTTCTCACGGTATCCTGATTCAAAGTTGATTTTACGGGCAGTTAAACCGTTTGCTGAATCGCCTAAATAGTCTCTTAGGTTTTGCTCTGCTTCATCGTCTGATAAAAATTTGCTTGAATAAACATGCCCTACACCTCGGCGGTGCGTTAAACCAATATCCCAAATCCATCCAGCGTTTTGCGCTGTTGCTATGGTGTGGCTCGCCAAAGACTCATCGTTTTCATCGTAAGGAACTTGCATAGCCAGTGCGCTGTCGTTAAATAGCACGTGGTCCATTTTTTTAAACGGTACGTTGAGCGCTTGGCCTAATAACAATGATGAAAAACCAGTACAGTCTATGTATAAGTCGGCATTTATGGTGCGAGTTTGATCTTTTAATGTCAGCGTATTTATTGCACCATCGTCATCAAGCTTTACCTGATCAACAGTACCAATAATATGCTCTACGCCAAGCTTACTTTTACAATGCTGTTTAAGCATTTCGGCAAAAGCGCCGGCATCTAAGTGATAAGCGTAATTACAATTACCTTGATATTCACCTTGCGCTATACCTCTTGGGGCTAAATTTTCTTCGCAAATATCATGTTGAAAATTTGTTTGCTGTGCAAAGTCTTCAACATTATCTAAATAAGGGGCTAAATCTATACGGCCGTAGCCTAGCGGTACAGTAAATGGATGGTAGTAAAAGTCATTATTGCCATGAGTCCAATTTACAAACTTCCCACCTTGTTTAAAAGTGGCATTACAGGCTTTAAACACGTCAACTTCACGTAAACCAATTTGCTGAAGCGTGTTTTTCATAGTGGGCCAGGTACCTTCACCTACGCCAATTGTTGGAATGTCTGACGATTCAACCAATATCACTTTTAAGCCGTCACCATTTTGACCTTGGTGATACGAAGCTATAATTGCAGCGCTCAGCCATCCTGCTGTACCACCGCCAACTACCGCTACTGTTTTTATTGCTTTATTCATAATGGACTACTCTTTGAGTATTTTTGATAACGTTTTATACAACAAATGCCCGTTAGGGCATTTTGATTTAATGTGGTTTCATTTTAGCCAATTAGGTTAACTAACATACATTACTGCTAAATCAACCTAATTGGTATTAGCACCAAAGTGCTGCAATGAAACAAGAGGCGAGAAATTCGCCTCAAGCATTAATTAAAACGATCCGCGAATACCAAACGCGTAACGTGAACCATTATCTTCAACCGAATAGATTTGGTTAGCAAAACGACCCGTTTGTACTAACTCTTCTTCAGTGATGTTGATGCCTTCAGCAAAAATAGTGAAGTTTTCGTTAATATCGTAGCTTGCACTAATATCCCACTGACCGTAAGTTTCTACGTTCACTGGTTCACCGTTAAAACCATTATCAACTAAGCGTAAAAAACCTTCACGGTTGTTAAATGCAACACGTGCTTGCCAGTTATCTTGCTCATAAAATAATATTAAGTTTTGTGAATCGCCTAAACCTTCAAGTGCAAATGTTTGTGTGGTGTCTGCACCTACGCTAATGTCACTATCTACGACAGTCGCATTGGCTATAATACCAAAGCCATTTTCAAATATGTGCGTCACACCTACTTCGTAGCCAGTTACTTTAGCTGACTCACCATTTTGAGGGCGAGTTACTGTGTATATTTCTGAGCTACCATTAAGCTCATCATCTGCTTGCCCTGTACAAGTGGTACACGCAAAACCAGGACCTGAGCGGTCAGCCATTTCAAATGTTTCTTCACCTGTTAGCGTAACAATAAAGTCATCGACTTCTTTACTAAATACTGCAAAGCTAAATAAGTTAGCGTCGTTGTAGTACCACTCGTAAGAAATATCCCAGTTTTCTGACTGGAATGGCTTAAGTGCAGGGTTACCACCATTTGCTGTTAAGTTTTGACGGCGTGGTTCGTTAAACGTAGTAGCAGGAGATAATTGAGACATCGTTGGACGAGTAATACTGTCGTACGTTGCAAAACGTAAAATCATATTGTCTTGCAGCTCTAACTTAACATTCAAAGATGGTAGTAAGTTTGAGTAGCTAGTGCCCTGTTCAATGTTCGTTGCTGGGCCAAATACGTTAGCAAATAATGTTGCATCAGTTGTTGGCACTACATCACTAATAAAGCTTTGTACTGCAGCTACTTCAATATCAGTTTCTGAGTAACGTGCGCCTAAATTAACAGTTACAGGCATATCAGCCAAGTCAAAACCAAGCGTAAAGTCCATGTATAAGCTAGTGATGTCTTCGTTAATTGTGTAACGGTTATTTTGTAGTGTTGGCTCTACTGGGAAACCTTGATCGGCTAGGTAATCAAGCATTTTATCACCGTCGTAGGTGTAGAATGTATCGATTAAGCCTGGGAAGTAGTTGCTTGCTTGGTAAGCTTCAAAATCAATTGCATCAAGTGGTGCTTCAGTACCGTAACCACAGAACTGACATTGGGTACCATAAACTTGGAAGCTTGATTTTTCACGCTCTTGACGATAAGCACCAAAGTTAATGCGATCTACAGGGCCCTTATCTGGCACGTATTCAAAATCAGCTTTTACTTCAGTAATTTCATCTTCATCAGTAAACTGTAGACCCACTTCGTTATAGTGAAGGCGGGCAAGGCTTGGATCTGGCAATGAACCATTTTCAAAGCCATCATGCTGTACAGTAGGAATACTGCCTGTACCGTCAAAAGTATAACTATTAATAATACCGACAACGTTAAAGCGGTCAGTACCTGCACGGTCATTTTCGGCTGTTGAACGAGATACATCAAATTTTGCTTTTAATGAATCATTTACTTGCCAATCAACGTTAATACCAAATGCTTTATTAGTTACATCACGTGAGTTACGTGTATGTGATACAAAGTCACTTGCAGGGTCACCACTTGGTGCGCCTAAACCAACGTCTTGAGAGAAAGTTAAAAGAGTACCTGTTTCTGGATCAATCGTTGCGCTACCTACGCGGTCTGGTTCAAACCAAGATGCTAAATCGCGTACTGTTGAATCAACTTCAAATTTTGAAATCATACCATCAACAGTAATCGTAACATCGTCAGATGGTGCGTATTGCAATACTAAACTTGCGTTTGTACGTTCACGGTCTTGCTCATCAACTACTTGGTCCCAGTTACGCGGAATGTAGGCATTTTCAAACAATACACCATCTGTTGGATTAGAGATTGTTTGGCCGCCGCGCCAACCTGCCGTTAAAATTTGGTTATTTTGAAGTTTACGTTGTTGATTAGTGATGGCAAAAAGCACACCTAACTTATCATCGTTAAACGTATTACTTATTAAGAATGATGTTGATGGAGATACTTCTTCAGAAAGGCTTTCGTACATACCTTTAACTGAACCTAAAATATGTAAACCACCAAAGTCAAAAGGACGTGCTGTAGTTACGTTAACCGTACCACCAATGCCGCCTTCTTGAAGTGTTGCTGTATTACTTTTATAAATATCAGCACCGGTGATTTGGTCTGCTGCTAATACATCAAAATTAAATTCACGACCTGCACTGTCTGTCGCAATTTGACGACCATTAACAAGTACAGTATTAAATTGTGGACCAAAGCCACGAATAGTTACCGCTTGGCCTTCACCACCACTACGGTCAATTGCTACACCTGTAATACGTTGCAGAGATTCTGCTACGTTTAAATCAGGAAATTTACCAAGATCTTCTGCTTTAATCCCGTCTGTAACAACATTAGATGCTTTTTTATCTAACATTGATGAACGTAAACTGCTGCGGATACCCGTTACTGCGATAACTTCAACATCTTCATTTACTACTGTAGGCGTATTGCCTTCAGCGCCTTGAGCTGCAACGTTTCCGCTTGCCAATATGCCAGTAATAGCAATACTGATCGCGGTTTTCTTGTTGAACGATAACTTATTGTTAATTATCATTTTTTAAAAACTCCTGATTGTGTGTAGTCGTTGTGTCGTTGTGGTAGTGTATATAGTTTCAAATACTATTTATATTATAAATACTTTAAACCGATAAAAAGTGCAACCTTTTCCTTAATTATGAGCATCATTTAATCACTGTATTTTTGCTTTTAATTTTCTTTAAATTAACATTGCAATGCTGTATTCACTCAGAAAAAGAGTAAATAATAACCTGTTCGTAATCCTCTCCCGGTAATAAATTAGCTTTAGGAAAATTTTCACGATTTGGCGCATCAGGCCAATTTTGCGCTTCAAAACACAAAGCTTGACGTGCTTTAAATGGCGCGCCTACAAAGTTAGCGGTATAAAGCTGCATACCTGGCTGCGTACTTTTAAGTGTTAAATTAACCTTCGTGTGTGGCGAAGTTAACGTAGCCATCGTTTTTAAACTGCTGTCATCATTAAAAATATAGCAGTGATCAAAACCATTGCCAGCTTCTAGCTGAGAATGTGCGGCGCTTAATGCCTCACCAATTTGAGCTGATTTAGTAAAGTCAAAGCAGGTACCTGTAGCTAATGCGGCTTCATTGAGTGGAATACTGGTTTTATCGATAGGAAGATAGTGATTAGTGTTAATTTGTACACAATGTTCATTAATTGATTCGCTGCCATCAAGGTTAAAATAACAATGGTTAGTAAAATTAACGAGTGTTTCTTTGTTAGTTATCGCTTTAAAGCTCAGAGTAAGCTCGCCGTTTTTAGCACTAATCGTTTGCCAAACCTGCAACTCACCGGGGAACCCTTGTTCGCCATCGGGTGAGCAACAATAAAGCTCCACTTCACTTTCACTTTGTTTAGTTACTTGCCAAAGTACTTTATTAAAGCCTTTAACACCGCCGTGCAGGCTATTAGGGCCATTATTTGCTTCTAATTGATACTGCGTACCAGATAAGTTAAAACGCCCCTTTGCAATGCGATTAGCGTATCGCCCTACTGTTGCACCTAAGTAAAATGGGTTTTCAAGATAGTATTGAGGGTCATCGACGCTAAGCGTCATTTCTTGTTTTTTAAATTTAATGCTTTTTATTATTGCGCCAAATGGCAAAATTTCAGCTGTTAAATTTTGACTATCACTGAGCTGAATAACTTGTAAAGGTTGGTTATTGGCAATAGATGTCACACGCATTCTCCAATCAAATTACCGAATTAACATTTCCTGTTATAACGGCGCAACAATATATAATATAAATAGTATATAATTGAAGCCTGTAACTCAATCTAAATACGTTAAAAATTCTCGACAAAAAATTACAGTTGCCATCATATATTTACAATAATTCAGCTCAGTATGGGCTTATGTAAAATATAAGCCTCGTAAGGTTAACTGCTTTGGTAAATATGCTCGTTAAGCGCTGCTTTTTCGTCAATGCTAAGTGCTTGCTTTGATTTAGCAATAAAGTCGTACCTCACCATAATGGCCTTACCTATTGCGCAGCATTTATCGTGTTGCCACGCTTCTTGTCTCAGCGTAAAAGAGCTAGTGCCTATGTGCTCTACAGACGTTTTAACTGTTACCTCATGGCCGTAAAATAATTCACCGACAAATGATACTTCAACTTTGGCGATAATCAATTTCCAATCGTGTGGATTTAAGTCCGGTGTAAAAAACTTAAAAATAGGTCCACGTGCGACTTCAAACCATACTGGGAGTACGGTATTGTTAATGTGTCCGAGTGCATCTGTTTCGCTAAAGCGCGGCATCACTTTTTCAATAAACATAAAAATCCAATAATAATTATATAAAGGTAAACCATGACGGACTTTATACGCGTTGTTGATAACGCATTAAGCGATGAATTTTGCGATCAATTTATTACCATATTTGCGCAAAGCCCGCATGTAAAACAAGGAGTGACATCGGGCGGTGTCGACTTAAAGAAAAAAGACAGCCACGACCTACACCTAAACAATCACCCCGAATATGCACAACAATTAAAACACATACAACAAACGACTGCACAGCATGTTTTTAAGTATGTTGAGGAGCATATTTTTATGCTGATTGGGGCGTTTGGTTTAAAGGTCTATCACCCAAAAACAGGTGACGTAGTCGATTTAACCCAAGAGAATTTTGAAGAAGTAGGCAAACCGCAATTACCTTTGCTAGTTCAGCAAATTTTTAGACTCGGTAATATTCAGGCGCAAAAATACGAAGTAAATAAAGGTGGCTATCCTTACTGGCACAGTGAGGTTTACCCTCAGTTACAGCATAACGAGGCGTTGCATCGCGTGTTGCTCTTTATGTTTTATTTAAACGATGTAGAAGAAGGTGGTGAAACAGAGTTTTACTATCAAAATCGTAAAATAGCCCCAAAAAAAGGCACTATGGTAATAGCCCCAGGCTACTTTACACATACTCATAGAGGTAATAAGCCAGTATCAAACGATAAATATATTTTAACCTCGTGGGTACTGTTTAACCGCGCAGAACAAATATACGGTGCGCCAAAGAGTTAGCGCACCAAAACTTACATGATTAACCGAGTAGTTCATCAAATAAGTCAAATAGCTTATCAAGTTCAGCAATCGTGTTGTAATGCATACAACCAATGCGCACTACACCGCCTTTATCAAGCACACCTAATTGTTTACACAAACCTTGTGCGTAAAAATTACCATCCCACACGCAAATATGCTGCTTACCTAAAAATTCAGACACTTCACGTGGCTCAAGCCCTTCAAACGTTAAAGCAAAAGTAGGTGTGCGCTCGTTTAAGCGATCAAAGTCATCAATACCAAATAATTTAATACGCGGATAATTTACCAAACGCGTTAAAAAGTGCTCACTAAGGGCCATTTCGTGCTGTTTAGTTTTAGCAAAGGCAATACTTAGCTTTTCGCGGCGTGAATGGCTGTCGTCAAGTTCGCTAATTGCTGCAATGTAATCAACTGCCGCAATAAAACCAGCCATAGCTTCAAAGCTTTGTGTGCCGGTTTCCCAGCGTCCTGGTGCTACGTCTTTAGCTGGCTCAACTTTATAAGGCGTAAACCCGTCTAAATGCTCTTTTTTACCATAAACCATACCTAAATGCGGGCCAAAAAACTTATATGCAGAGCAGGCTAAAAAGTCGCAATCAAGCGCTTGCACGTCAACAAGCTCGTGTGGTGCGTAATGTACCGCATCAACATAAACAAGTGCGCCTACAGCGTGAGCAAGCTCTACTATACGTTTGATATTGTTAATTGAACCTGTGGTATTTGAAGCGTAAGTTACCGCTACAAGCTTAGTATTGCTGTTTAATAAGCTCTCAAATTGCGCCATGTCTAAGCTACAATCAGCTTCGTTAATAAGTGCGGTGTTAACTTTAACGCCTTTATCTTCAGCTGCTTGTTGCCACGACGACACGTTTGAGAAGTGATCAGCATTGGTTACAATTATTTCATCGCCAGCCTGCCAGTCACGTGAAATAGCACGGCTAAAACTAAACGTAAGGCTGGTCATGTTTGGACCAAACACAATTTGTTGTGAGCTAGGCGCATTAAGTAAATCAGCGGCGGCTTGGCGCGCATTCGCCATCAACTCAACGGTTTTATCGCTTGAGAAAAACGCGCCACCTAGGTTCGAATTATAATGACCTAAATAAGCGGTCATCGCATTAAGCACCGATGTTGGTACTTGCGAGCCACCTGGTCCGTCTAAAAATATTGGCGATTTACCATCAACGTTTTGCATCAATGCAGGAAACTGCTCACGTAATTGCGTTATATTCATGCTTATTCCTTAAGACGTTAATACAAAGCAATCCAGGTAACCTGGTTTGCTAGCATCAATTTTGTTCATCGGTGTTGCGTTATGCCACACTTGACGGTCATTTATTAATGCAAACATGCCGTCTTTTATTTCCATTTTAAAACACGGTTCAGCTTGCTTGTTTTCATATACAAGTAGCTCGCCGCCTTCTAAATTTTCGTGAGAAACACCGCATATACATACATGGTCAAAACCATCTTGATGCACGCCTTCTGGCGCTGCAGGTGTATCGCTATCAATGGCAAGCATACGGAATTGATGGATTTCAATATCACGTTCTTCATCAATACCGGTAAGTTGGCGAAACTCATTCACAATGCTTTTCATGCCTTCTGACTCAAGTAAACTTTGCGCTAGGTTTTCGTAAGTACGCTCTACATTACCCTGAAAAGTATTAATTGAATCGTCTTGAACAAATGCTTTGGTTTGTTGTAACTTTATTTCACCATTTTGCATTTTAACTACTGAGTAACGACGTTTACGAAAGGCACCATCTGCATAAGGATTAGCAGGCAGGTTATCAAAAGAAGGCTTAACCAAATCAATATTTGCTTGGTTAACAAAACGTAGTTGCAGTAAATTCTGGTTGTTTAATGCTGTCATAAAATCTCGCCTAAAATAATGAGAATATTGGTGAGGATTTTAATGCATATAGAAAGGAATTTTTGCTTTATTATTTATATTTAAATTAATTATTAGCTAAATTCAATGTAATAAACCATAAAATAGAGCATTAACTATCTAATATTTATTTTAGCCAATAAAAAACCCGCCGAAGCGGGTTTTTAAACAAACTCTAAAAATTATACAGCTTGTTGAATAATCACGTTGTCTGCTTTTTTAGTGTAAGCAGGCATACGGTGGAAGTTCAAGTAACGGTATGTATCTGACGCCGTTGCATTGATCTTCGCTGCATATTCTTGGTACTCAGCAGATGTTGGTAATCTACCTAAAATAGCGGCTACTGCAGCAAGCTCAGATGATGCTAAGAATACATTAGCGCCATTACCTAAACGGTTAGGGAAGTTACGTGTAGAAGTAGATACTACAGTCGCTTTATCTGCAACACGTGCTTGGTTACCCATACACAGTGAACAACCTGGAGTTTCGATACGTGCGCCAACACGACCAAAGATACCGTAGTAACCTTCTTCCGTAAGTTGGTCTTTGTCCATCTTAGTAGGTGGAGCAACCCAAAGTTGAGTTGGAAGTTGACCTTTAAAGCCATCAAGCAACTTACCAGCAGCACGGAAGTGACCAATGTTAGTCATACAAGAACCGATGAATACTTCATCAATTTTCTCGCCAGCAACATCAGAAAGAAGACGCGCATCATCTGGGTCATTTGGAGCACAAAGAACAGGTTCTTTAATCTCAGCTAAATCAATTTCAACGATATGCTTATACTCTGCATCAGCGTCAGCTTCCATTAGTTCTGGGTTAGCTAACCAATCTTGCATTGCAGTAATACGACGTTCAATCGTACGTACATCGCCGTAACCTTCAGAGATCATCCACTTAAGCATAACAATGTTAGACTCAAGGTACTCAGAAATAGACTCTTTAGAAAGTTTAACTGTACAACCAGCAGCAGAACGCTCTGCAGATGCATCTGATAATTCAAATGCTTGCTCAACAGTAAGGTGCTCAACGCCTTCAATTTCTAGTACGCGACCAGAGAATTCGTTAATTTTACCTTTTTTCTCAACTGTTAATAAACCTTGCTTGATACCGTAGTAAGGGATTGCATGAACAAGGTCACGTAACGTGATACCTGGTTGCATTTCGCCTTTAAAACGAACCAAAATAGATTCTGGCATATCAAGTGGCATAACACCCGTTGCTGCTGCGAATGCTACTGCACCCGAACCTGCTGGGAATGAAATACCTAATGGAAAACGTGTATGTGAATCACCACCAGTACCTACGGTATCTGGTAATAACATACGGTTTAACCACGAGTGAATAATACCATCGCCTGGACGAAGTGAAACACCGCCACGGTTCATGATGAAATCAGGAAGCGTATGGTGAGTGCTTACATCGATAGGCTTAGGATAAGCTGATGTATGACAGAATGACTGCATAGTTAAATCTGCAGAGAAACCTAAACATGCTAGATCTTTAAGTTCATCACGTGTCATAGGACCTGTTGTATCTTGCGAACCAACAGTTGTCATTTTAGGCTCACAGTACTGACCTGGACGAATACCTGCAACGTTACATGCTTTACCAACCATTTTTTGCGCTAGTGTGAAGCCTTTATCAGAAACTTCTGTTGCTGTTGGTACTTTAAATGTATCAGTTGCGCCTAAGCCAAGAGATGTACGCGCTTTATCAGTTAAACCACGACCGATAATTAGTGGAATACGACCACCAGCACGAACTTCATCTAAAATCACATCAGATTTAAGCTCAAAAGTAGAAATCACTTTATCAGTACCATGTTGCTTAACAACACCTTCGTACGGATAAATGTCGATTTGCTCACCCATGTTAAGCTCATCAACATTTAATTCGATTGGTAATGCGCCTGAATCTTCCATTGTATTGAAGAAGATTGGAGCAATTTTATTACCTAAACATACACCGCCAACACGCTTGTTTGGTACGAACGGGATATCATCGCCCATAAACCAAAGTACAGAGTTAGTTGCAGACTTACGAGAAGAACCCGTACCCACAACATCACCTACGTAAGCAAGTGGTAAACCTTTCGTTTTTAATTCTTCAAGCTGAGTAATTGGACCAACTTCGCCCGCTTTATCAGGTGTAATACCGTCACGTTCAATTTTTAGCATTGCTAAAGCATGAAGTGGGATATCTGGACGAGACCATGCATCTGGTGCAGGTGACAAGTCATCAGTATTTGTTTCGCCAGTTACTTTAAATACAGTAACTGAGATCTTTTCAGCAACAGCTGGTTTATTAGTAAACCATTCTGCATTTGCCCAAGACTCGATAATTTGCTTAGCGAATGTGTTACCCGCTTTTGCTTTTTCTTCTACATCGTAGAACGCATCAAACATAAGTAATGTATTTGAAAGGCCTTTAACTACGATTGGTGCAAGTGTTTCGTCATCAAGTAGGTCAATCATTGGCGCGATATTGTAACCGCCCAACATTGTACCTAATAATTCTGCCGCTTTTTCTTTAGAAACAAGCGGAGAATTAGCTTCACCTTTAGATACAGCGGCTAAAAAGCCTGCTTTGATATAAGCTGCATCATCAACACCTGCTGGTATACGGTGGATGAATAAATCTAAAATGAATTCTTCCTCACCTGCCGGTGGAGTTTTTATTAATTCAATAAGATCAGCTGTTTGCTGAGCATCTAATGGCGCTGGTACGATACCTAACGCGGCACGCTCTTCTACGTGTTTACGATAATCTTGTAGCACAATATTGCCCTCTTGGTGACGTGAAAGTATTCGGTAGCGCTTCATGCGCAAATAAGTTACCCAATACTTATAGTATTCTAACGCGTGATTATAAAGCTTTTATAGTTAGATGAAAATCCATCCAGTTACGCAACTGATTATACCGATTATAAATACTATGAATAGTAGTTGTAGTAAAATCTATTTTCATGAATGTTTGTTAAGTAATAATCATTACTATTAACTAAATTGCAGACATAAAAAAACCCAGCCTAAGCTGGGTTTTTATTACAAACTATTTTAATTAACGTAAAACTTTAACGTTTTTGATAGTTTTGATATGCGCTTCTACACGACGGTTTTCTGCGTTTGCAGCTTTAGTGTTAGCATCATTTTTAAGACGCTCTTCACCTAAACCAACTGTAGTAATACGGTCTTTAGCAATACCTTCAGAAACTAATTGCTTAGCTACTGCGTCAGCACGCTTTTTAGACAACCATTTGTTGTAAGTTGCTTTACCTACAGAAGAAGTATGACCTTCTAAAAGTACTGTTGTATCTGGGTACTCTTTTAAGAATGCAGATACTTTTTCAATATCATTTAAGTACTGAGTAGATACTGCTGAAGCATTGTTAGGGAAAGTCACTAATAAGCTTACAGTTACTTCTTTGTCTTCATATAAAGTACAACCAGTGCCATCAACTGCATCAGTCATAGGTGTGTTAGCACACTTATCATCTGCATCAGCAATGTTGTCGTTGTCGCTATCTAAAGGAGCTACAGCCACTTCAACAACTTCAGGAGCTGGTTTAACTGGCTCTACAGGAGCTGAATTTTGACCAAATAAGTAGTTAATACCAATTTTAGCGCCTACATCTGTGTAACCACGGTCAAGACCTTGGTATACAGCTGTTTCAGCATTTACAAATAAGCCATCTGTAATGAAGTGTTGGTAACCAACACCTGCATTTAAGAATGTGTTGTCATCAACTACATCAATTTCTTTAATACCGAAAAGACCGTAGAAAGGACCGCCATTTAAATGGTAAAGAGCATCAATACCGTAACGCTCGCCATCGATATTATTGCGGTTGCCAGCAACTTTATCAAAAGCATTAAAATCCATATCTGCATATTCAAGACGTGCGCTCCAGTAATCACTGAAACGGTAACCAGCTTCAACACCCCAGCCAGTTGATTCATTTACGTCAAGACCAGCTTGATCACGCATGTTTTTCCAAGATGCGTCGTAGTAGTCGCCAAATGCGCCAATGTAGAAACCTTCTTCTTTATCAGCAGCGAATGTAGATGCGCTAGTTGCAGCCAACGCGATTGCAATTGTAAGTGATTTTAATTTCATTGTTTTCTTCCCATTTGAACAATTTAAAATTGTAGCTAATCGATACTAGCTCAATCAGTTTTATATAGACTAACTGAGCCTTTGTTAATCAATACTTAACGAAAAATAAAGTTTATAAATTTTTTAATGCCCTGTCACAACACACATCCACTTACTATAGGCGAAATTAAAACTTTATTGAAAAATAAATATAGTAGTTTTTTGTAAATTAGTACTGAACAAGGAATGTGAGAGCAATTAAATTAAATGCTCTCAGAAATGCAAAGAAATATTGCTTGGCTTTAATTCGGCGCATAATACCACCAGAATTAACATTCCCCTACATATATGCACATTTTTGATTAAAAAATGACTCTTTTTAATCATGTAGTTATATTCAAGGTTAGTAATTAAGTACCACAAAAAGTCTGGTAATCATTATCATTTATCGGTGCAGCCTGAAATTCTGATAGCTTTTCGTCATCAGAATACGGATTTCCCACTATTTTCATAAAGCGCTTTAGTAACTCACTAGACCCTGCAGCATTATACTCTGCAATTATTTTTTCGATCATGTGGTTACGAGGAATTACACGAGGATTTGCCGCTCTCATTACTTCATAACTATTATTGTCAGTTAAGTTTACCCACTTAGCTCTCCATTCGATTAGCGACTCGGGTACTACTGTTTCTCCTTTTAAGGATTCAGTAAGCACATCAAAGGTATTGGTGTAGTCGAGCTGGTTATCTTTTAATAGCGTTAATAACTCTGCAATTAACTCACTTCCGCTTGCATTTTTTGCACGCAAGCCCATTTTTTTCTCCCACATAGCCGTAAACTCAGCATTAAACTGCTCAGCAAAGCTATTAATGTATGGCGTCATTAACGAAACAGCTTGCTCGTCATCATCACTAATAAGCGGTATTAAGCTCTCAGCTAAGCGTGCGCAGTTCCAGTTAGCTATATTAGGCTGGTTACCAAAGGCATAACGACCTTGTTTATCGATAGAGCTAAACACGGTGTCAAAATCAAAATTATTCATCATGGCGCAGGGGCCGTAATCAATGGTTTCTCCGCTTACTAGCGTATTATCGGTATTCATTACTCCATGAATAAAACCAACGCGCATCCAACTAACCACCAATTCAACTTGGCTTTTAATTACAGCGCCTAAAAAGGCTAAATAGCGTTGTGGCCCTGTATCTGTTATTTCTGGGTAGTGTCGTTCAATAGCTAAATCAGCTAAATTTTTAAGCCCTTCAACATCGCCTTGCGTCGCTAAATATTGAAATGAGCCAACACGAATATGGCTCGTTGCTAAACGAGTCACTATGGCACCTGCTTGTGGCGGATTACGATAAACCGTTTCACCACTACCAACGACGGCTAAACATCGGGTGGTTTTAACCCCCAGTGCATGCATTGCCTCGCTCATTACGTACTCACGAATAGCAGGACCAAGTGCACAACGTCCATCTCCCCCTCTTGAGTAAGGAGTAGCACCAGAGCCTTTTAATTGAATATCCCACAACTGGTTTTTATCATCATTAATAGCGCCCAGCAAATGCGCTCGCCCATCGCCTAAACGTGGTGAAAAATGTCCAAATTGGTGCCCAGAGTAACCAAGTGCTACTGCAGGAATCGCCTGCTTTTCGTTACCGCTAAAAGTGCTAGCACGCAAATCAGCTGCAACGTTAATATTAAACTCTTTTGCTAAGCTCTCGTTCCACAGCAATAACTGAGGAGAGGCAACACTTGCAGGAAAATCTTCTATCGCAAAGTTTTCCGTAATGTCTGTGTATCTTGGCACTAATTTCATGGTAATTCCTATTATTGCTGACTTATACCAACACGGTTGTCACCAACGCCATAAGCAACAATTAAACTTAACTCTTGCATACTTAAGCCGCTTTGCTTTTGCATTTCATTAAAAAAAGCTTGGGCAGCACTCAGTGATTTTTTAGTTTGTAAGCCGCCGTCTATAATTTTATGAGCACGTAAGTAATTCTCTACATCGCGTGATAGTAAAAAGGTATCTTTACCAAGTGCTCGTAGCGCATAAGGTCCTGTATTTCCGCCTAAACGCGAACCATGTTTTTTTAAATACGCCCATAAACCAATAATATCGTCTGCTGGCCAATTAGCGACAAACTGGCTAAAACTGCCATGTTCCCCTGCTATTTCGTGGATCATGTAAGCATTTTCGGTAATTGTTTTTACTTTTTTATAGTTACGAACGATTCGCTCATCCGTTGCTTTTTGTTCCAGCATATCGGGTGGCATCATTAATAACTTATCAACGCTAAAATCCCAAAAAACCTCTCTAAAGCCTGGCCACTTATTATTAATGACTGACCAATAAAAGCCGCTTTGAAATACTTTTCGAGTAAATTCCTCAAGCCAATCGTCGTCACTTAACGTGCTTAGTTGTTTTTTAGATAGCGGTTTTGCAAGTAATAACTTAAGCATTTTTTCGGAGCCTTTTCGCTCTACCGCTCGCTTATAAATATCGCTAAATTTTTCCATACTAATTAAATACCTCACTACTTATATTGCTAGTGTACGAGAAAAGCACCCAATACGTAACCACTCCCATTATGGATGAATGAATATGCATTTAGTCGCTTGACACCTAGACGGCTAAAATGCTTTAATCGCCGTAATTACCCTATTTAAATTGCACAGGTTTGTAAGTTTTTACTCTACAAACAGGTGCAAAGGGCTAGAAGAGGTGCGTTATTCAGGTAGCGTATGTTAGGAGCGCAAACTCCAGTGAGCATACGTGAGGGGAATTAACGCCGAGAAGTAATCACTTTTGCGAGGTGTTTATTTCGGGCGACTAGGTTGAACCCTAGCGACTGTCACCAATAGCTGCTTATAACAAGCAGCTTATTAGTTTGGTGGAGAGCTTCTGGTCTTAAATATTAAGGCCGTGCGCCCTATTATTTTAAGCCCATTCGCTCTTCGAATTATTAGTTCGAACGACGTTAATGCGGCTCCTTCCATAAAGCTTTTTAACTCTTCGAATACTACCAATTGCATTAAATTAGTTATCGCTAAAATGATCACGTATTTAATAAAATTGGTACAAATTATAAGTTCGTGAGAGATGATCAACAATTTCAATTTAAACGACTACTCATTGTGGACCGCGCTTGTTACGCCATTTGATCAACACGGCGATGTTGACTACAACACGTTAACTAAGCTGGTTAGGGATCAAGAAGCCGCACATAACGGTATTTTGCTACTCGGCAGTACGGGCGAAGGTTTAGCGCTTACGCAAAAAGAGCAACAAGCCATTGTTGAGCACGTATGCAAGCTAAAACCCACAGTGCCACTCATGGTTGCTGTGGGCGGTAGTAATCTAAAACAACAAATTGAGTGGGTTAACTTCTGTAATACGCTGCCTATTCATAGTTTTTTACTTGGCTCACCCCTTTATGCAAAGCCCGGCGCTATAGGTCAAACTCATTGGTTTGAAAGCCTACTTAATGCAAGCGCTCACCCATGTATGCTTTATAACGTACCTGGTCGCAGTGCTGTAAGCATTCCAACAGCAACAATTCAAAACTTACAAAACAATAAAAATTTATGGGCACTAAAAGAAGCGAGCGGCAGTATTGCTCAATTTGAAGCTTACCGCCAAGCTGCACCTAATTTAGCTATTTACAGTGGCGACGATGCGCTAATGCCTTATTTTGCTCAAGCTGGCGCAAAAGGTTTGGTGTCGGTAGCTGCAAACGCATGGCCGGTGCAAACCCATGAATTTGTAAAGCGTAGTTTAAGCGGTCAATACCCTAATTTATTTGCCCAGTGGTCAAGCGCTATTAATAGCCTATTTGCTGTCGCAAACCCTATTCCCGTAAAGGTACTGATGCATTTGCAAGGTCGCTTAAGCAGCCCGCAACTGCGTCCACCTTTAACACATCTTGAGTTAACTCAAACCGATTGCATCACAACTGCAAACAACACCATTTTATCTTGGCATTAAATACAGGTTTTTATAATGAGCTGGTTAGAACTATTAAATAATTTAGAATCGGGCGCAGTACGCGCAGCATCACAAAACGAAAGCGGCCAATGGCAAGCTAACGTAGAAGTAAAACAAGGCATTTTAGAAGCCTTTAAAAATGGCACTAATACTGAGTTTGCAGGTGGTTTTGTTGATAAACATAACCTAGCTCCGCAAGAGTTTAGTGCTGAAGATGGCGTGCGTATGGTGCCGGGTGGTTCAAGTGTTCGCCGTGGTGCTTATGTTGCTAAAGGCACGATTATTATGCCACCAGCGTATGTAAACATTGGTGCATACATCGACGAAGGCACAATGGTAGATAGCCACGCACTAGTGGGCTCGTGTGCACAAGTAGGTAAAAACGTACATTTAAGTGCTGCAGTGCAGCTTGGTGGTGTACTTGAGCCAATTGGTGCAAGCCCAGTCGTTGTAGAAGACGATGCCTTTATTGGTGCAGGCTGTATTCTTGTTGAAGGCGTAGTCATTAAAAAAGGTGCAGTACTCGCTCCTGGCGTGCGTTTATCGGCAACTATTCCGGTTTACGACTGCGTAAACGAGCGCCAGCTTGATAAAGGCGAGCCAATCCCTGAGTACGCCATTGTAATACCAGGCTCTCGCCCTGCGTCAAACGAATGGGCGCGCGAGCAAGGCTTAAGCATGTCGTGTGCGTTAATTGTTAAATACCGCGACGAGCAAAGCGATGCATCGTTATTACTTGAAGAGGTTTTACGATAATGAGCTTTTTGAGCACGCCTATCAAAACTGCTGTAAATACAATTACACAACAACTTGATACCCCTTTTTTTGTTTACGACCTAGATCAACTAAACACGCATCTTGCGCGTTTAGTTGCGCAAACCGATGTAAAACTGTGGTACGCGGTAAAAGCAAATCCACTGTCTAAAATTATTCAAAGCTTAGACAGCGCTGGCTTTAATTTTGACGTAGCAAGTAAAGGTGAGCTTGAGCAAGTGCTAGCACAAGGCATTAGTTCGCAGCGCGTGCTCAACACAGGGCCTGCAAAAAGCCCTAAACAAATTAAACATTTTATTGAGCGCGGCGTGCGCATATTTGTTACCGAAAGCCTTAATCAAGTACGTTGGTTAAACCAACAAGCGCAACTACAAAATACGCAACTCCAAGTACTACTGCGAGTGCAATTACGTTGGCCTGAAGGTGAAAAAAACCCACTGGGCGGCGACAGCCTTACGCCGTTTGGTTTGGGTTGTGATGAGTGGCAAGCACTCAATGTAGCCGAGTACCCTGCACTTAAGTTTGACGGCTTACATATTTTTCAGTGGGGCAATATGCTTAGCACGCAAAAGCTAAGCGAATTGTGGTCACAAATGATTGCACCCCTTAGCCAACTTGCCAGCGATTTAAATATTAGCCTTAAAATTCTCGATTTAGGTGGCGGTTTAGGTATTCCATACACACAAAGCGAAACAACACTTGATTGGGATGACTTAATAGCTGCGCTCGCTAAAATTAAAAATGATGCGGGTGTAGAAGAGTTATGGATGGAACTGGGTCGTTATGCCGTTGGCGAATGCGGTCATTACGCAAACCCAGTAGTAGAGCGCAAACAAAACTATAATCAACAGCAAGTAATTTTAAGCGGCGGTATAAATCACTTATTACGCCCTGCTGTTACCAGCCAAGACTTTCCTGCTGCATTACTACGTGAATCCAGTGCTAAAACTCAAGCGGTCACTTTATACGGCCCACTTTGTACAGCGCTTGATTGCTTGGGTGAACATAACTTACCAAGCGATTTAAATGAGCACGACTGGCTAGTGTTTAGCCAATGCGGTGCTTACGGCTTTACCGAAAGTATGCCGTATTTTTTATGCCATGAGCTCGCTGCCGAGTACACATTGCAAAACGGTAAACTTACCTGTGTTCGCCAAGCCGAAAATGCCAGCCACTACTTAAGGTAATAAGCATGAGTAATACAACACACATCAGCCAAGAGAACATTGTAGTAGGGGAAGTTGCAAACGGCTTACCACTTACAATTCCTGTGTATCGTTTAAAAGGCGATGACACAGGGCCAAGTGTTTACATTCAGGCCAATATGCATGGCGCTGAAGTGCAAGGTAACGCAGTTATTTTTCAGCTGCTTGAGCAATTAAAACACCTTAACCTTAGTGGCGATATTACCCTTGTACCTTATGCAAATCCTATTGGCTGTAATCAAAAATCTGGCGAGTTTACCCTTGGCCGATTCGATCCGATTACGGGTACTAATTGGAATCGCATGTATCACTACAATAAAAATTTAGTGACACAGTTTGCACAAAATCATACTCAGTATGACGACGCTACATTAAAAAGTAACTTCAAACAGGCACTTATTGACGAAGTAGACAGCAAACTCAACGGCCCTGCTTATTTACTTAATACGGGTAAACGCATTGCGCTTAACTTACAAAAGCTCGCGCATCAAGCTGATATAGTGCTCGATTTACACACAGGCCCTATTTCAAGCAAGCATCTGTACTGCCCAACCTATGCAACCGACAGCGCACGTTACTTTAATATTGAACATGTATTGCTTATTCCTAGTGATTTTGACGGTGCGATGGATGAAGCAAACTTTTGCCCATGGTGGCATTTAAGTGATGCGCTTAGCGGACAAGGTCGCGAATTATCAATACCTGTAGAAGCATTTACTGTAGAGCTAGGCAGCCAAGAAAAAATAGACTTAAAAGAAGCATTAAACGATGCAAACAGCATTTTAAGTTACTTAAATCACAAAGGCGTATTACAAAACGCACCGCATACGCCAGCCAACATCACTCGCTATGCATGTAATTTAGATGACTACTTTGCTTATTACGCCCCTATTGGCGGCATGGTTGAATACATAGCCCCCCTTGGCGGACATATTAAAGCCGGTGAGCCCATTGCCAATATTTTGCGAATGGAACGCTACTTGAGCGAGCAACCACTGCAAACTCTTACCCTCGATTGCGATGCAATAGCCATTCTGCACTTTGCCTCGGCAAGTGTTAACCAAGGCACCGAACTTTATAAGTTTTTTACTAACATATTTGAGCTTTAGCTCACCCTTCTTATTGCGTGAGAGCACGTTGGCCAAAATGGTTAATTTGCATTAAAAAAGCGGCCTAGGTCGCTTTTTTTCTGATCTTTATCTACTTAATGTTCGTATGTGTTGTGTTGTGAACAAAAATTCAGTAAAAGTTCACCGTTACAAATGTAAAAAGACGTTATAATTAAATTAACGCATACAACAACCCATTCTCACAAAGGAATTACAATGAGCTGGCGCCACTGGATCACACTTTCTGCTTTAATAAGTACAGCTACCTTCGCACAAGAAGAAGTTGCTACAAATGAGCAAGACAACGACATTGAACTTGTAAAGCAATGTATTTTAAATGAAGTAATTGGCGGAGATGGTAAACAAACATTAGACGATCTTCGTAAAAAGTGTTCAGCTCTTGAAGAAAACAAACAACTTACCGCGCTTGATAAACGCCAAGCTCGTGAAGAAGTAGGTAAAAAAAATAGAAATGTAATTACGCCACATAAGCGTAACTATATTTTACCGCTTTCGTACGTATCACACCCAAACGATCGCCCATTTGATGGCTTTGATGCACTAACCGACGACAACGACGGTGAACCGCTCGACAACTTAGAAGCAAAATACCAGCTATCGATAAAAGTGCCTCTTTACGATGATTTTTCGGATAAAGACCAAGCCATATTTTTTGGCTTTACACTGCAATCATATTGGCAGATTTATAACTCAGAAATTTCTTCTCCATTTCGTGAGACCAACTACGAACCAGAGATATTTTGGATAAATTACCTCGACCCAGAAAACGTATTATGGGGCGACGAAATGGCAATCGCCTTGGGTATTTCGCATCAATCAAATGGTCGAAGCCAACCAAACTCACGTTCGTGGAACCGTATTTATGCAGACTTTATCTGGGAAAACAGAGGCTTTGTTTTTAGCTTTAAACCTTGGTACCGAATAGCCGAGGACGAAAAAGAAGATATTTTAGAAGCCAAAGGCGACGACAACCCAGACATATACAAATACATGGGTTACTTTGAATTTAGTGGTGCATATCGTTTTCACGACCATGAATTTAGTTTTATGACACGTAATAACTTAAATTCAGATAACCGTGGGGCAATTCAACTCGATTGGTCATTTCCTTTATGGGGTCGCGTTCGTGGTTATGCACAATACTTTAACGGTTATGGCGAAAGCTTAATTGATTACAACGCCGATATTGAACGTATTGGTGTAGGTATATTATTAACTGACTTGTTGTAAAATAAGCTCACAAAAAAGCCAAGCTATGTGGATTGTTCCACGGCTTGGCTTTTTACTTTTCGGCATTAAATTAAACTGTTATTTTTTAACAGCAAACACACCTTCAAACTCTGCAACTACATTGTCACCATCATAAATAGTAACAGGCACAACATAGCTTGCTTTACCTTCGGTTTCTAAATCGCTCAACTTACCTTTGCAGGCTTGCAAATCTACACAGCCACGTGGGTCTGTAGTTAGTGGTTTTAAATATTTAATATTAGCATCGGCTAACACAATATTACCTTCAAGCCCTGCTTCTTTAAGTGCTAAGTACGTAGCGCCCCAACCTGTAAGTGTTGCCAAGCTATAAATAGATCCTGCAAACATCGTGTTATGTAAGTTTAAGTTAGCGTCTAAATCTGCACTGGTTGTAAATTGCCAATCGGTGTAGCTTTCTACTTTAATACCCATTGCATCACTAATTGGAATTGATTCGCGCCAAATATTTTGCAGCACTTGCGTCCAATTTGGATGGCGAAACCAACCTGGCTCACTTGGCTTTTGCTTTATCATTTTAAAGTGCTGTACATCGCCGTAAGCTAAATGCGCTTTTTCTTTTAATTCGTAGCCATGGCGCTTATAAAACTCAAGTGCACGCTCGCGTGCAAACAAAACCAGTTCATCGGCATTTTGTGTCCATGCTATTTTTTCAAGTTCGTGAAGTAATCGGCTACCAATATGTTGATTACGATTACCCTCCGCAACGGCCATATAGCGTACTTGTGCTTGTTCATGACTATTAAAGTGCAAACGAGCTACGCCTAGCACTTCGCCTTCTTTATTTTTTATAAAGCGATGCTCAGAGTCTTGTTCCATATCGTCTTGTTCTGAGCCACGAGGCTCGCCCCAAGGCGCGCGTAATACCTGCCAACGCAATTGGTAATACGCTTGCCAATCTTCGCTACTTTGTGGGGTGCTTACCTGAAACATACATACTCCTGTTGTTATATAAGCCGTAAATAAAAGTCAAAAAAAGGCTACGGCGCTATACTAATCGTATTGGTTATCTACCAAGCTAGAAATTAGGTCGATTGGTATTATTATGGCAAATACCATACTCCATCTTAAAAAAACTGCAAATACGACTTTGGTGATGGCTGTAAAATAACGTAAAAAAATAATGACAAAGGCCATTGCGCTTTAACGTTGCTAGTTTATGCTGAGAATATGACTGAAAAAATCAATTATATAAATTCACTAACTGGTTTGCTGAGCGATCAATTTATTGAAAATAGCCACAGCATTGGTCAGTTAATCTATTGGCATAAGTGCAGTGGCGACCACATTCAAGTGCGTGAGCACGAGCAGTTACGCTGGTTACTTATTAACGACACTCTTCAATCTGTTATTGATTTAAATAACCCGGATTTATTACTTTTTCCACATTTATTGTGCCTAGGTAAGCATTGGCAAGCTCTTAGCGCGCCACAGAAGGTGTTAGAACTCGGCCTTGGCGGCGGTGCAATTCGTAATTATTTACAGCACAAATACCCTAAAGCACAAATAACATCGGTTGAAAAAAATGCCGATATTATTGATTGCTACACACAATTTTTTTCGTCAAATAAAAATGAGCGATTGCTTTGCGCCGATGCACAGCAGGTTTTAAAAAGTGCACAAAAAATTGATTGGATTATTCTCGATTTATTTAGCCAAATAGACGCGCCTCGATTTTTATTTGAAGAGGCATTTTATAAAAAAATCTACTCGGCTTTAAATAACAACGGCATGCTATTTATTAACTTTTTATCGCAGCATGATTCGCAATTAAAGCAACTTCAGCAGCTATTACTCGATGTATTTGGCTGTAACGTCAGCCCGCAAAAAATTACGGGCTACGTAAATCATATTGTAGTGATAACCAAAAACTTAAACAGATAAGTTAAACGTAACGGGTCCGTCGTTACACAAGCTTACTTGCATATCGGCACCAAACTCACCGGTGGCTATTGTAAGCCCCAACTCTTTAGCTTGAGTAACAAAGTACTCATAAAGCTCGTTAGCTTGGCTTGGTGTTGCCGCAGATGAAAAACTAGGACGCATACCCTTTTTAGTATCTGCCGCTAGCGTAAATTGCGACACCACTAATAACTCACCGCCAATATCTTTTAGGCTTAAGTTCATTTTATCGTTTTCGTCAGTAAAAATACGGTAATTACTTACCTTGTGTAAAAGCTTATCGGCCGTTTGTTTATCGTCGTGTTTTTCAACGCCTAGCAACAACAATATACCTTGGCTAATTTCGCCTACCACTTGGTTGTTTATTTCTACTTTTGCGTGTGTTACGCGTTGTATTAAACCTTGCATTTACACTTTATCCTTTACTGCTGGCTCGTCATCTTCAAGCTCTATTTCTGGCGTTTCTGGAATATCATTTGGGCTAATGCACGCTGTAAATTCAGCACCTAACAGCACAACAATCCATGACAAATACACCCACACAAACAAAATAGGAATGGTCGCTACTGCGCCATAAATAACTTCGTACGAAGGGAAATGGCTAATATAAAGTGCAAATCCCTTTTTAGTTAGCTCAAATAAAAGTGCTGCAAATAAAGCGCCTGGTACAGCCGCTTTAAATGACACTCTTGTATTAGGCACTAAAGTGTAGAGCATAATAAAGCCCGCCATCGAAATACCATAAGGTAATAGCTTTAACAAAAATCCACTAAACCCCGGAATCCCCTGATCAGCAAACGACACCAACGACACAATATAAGAAGTAACACCAATACTGGCACCTAAAAGTACAGGACCTAAGCTTAATACCATCCAATACACAGCAAATGAGATCATCATCGGGCGTTTTTTCTTAATTCGCCAAATACGATTAAGCGTCGCATCAACATTACGTATTAACAGCAAAGCAATGGCCGCTAAAAAACCAATACCCACGGCGGTCATTTGGTTTGCATTACCTGTAAACGAGCTAATATGCTCTCTAATTACATCTGTTGAAGTAGGCACAAGATTAGTAAACAAAAAGCTTTCTATTTCTAGTCGAGTCGACTCAAACCCCGGAAAAGCCGAAAATATAGCAACACCCACAGCAATAAGTGGGATCAACGAAAGTAAGGTAACGTAGGCTAAATAACCCGCATTCACTGTTATTTGATCGTCTATACACCGGTTAACGTACTGCATCCACCATGCAGGCTGTTGGCGCATAAAGGACTTAACTTGCTGTTTGTAATGGGAGAGCTTATCATTCATACAATTGACTTGTGCTTATGTAATTTTGATTATAATAACAATCAGCGCCATAATTTACAGCACTAACACTCGTAAACAGGAATTCAAATGAAAAAACAAACATTACTTAGTGTTTCAATGCTTGTATTAACACTTACTTTATCGGGCTGCCAATCAGCTTATTATTCAGCGATGGAAAAAGTGGGTGTTCACAAACGCGATATTCTTATTGACCGCGTAGAAGAAACCAAAGACTCACAACAAGAGTCGCAAGAAGAATTTAAATCGGCACTTGAACGTTTAACTACACTTATTGATTTTAATGGTGGCGAACTACAAGACACTTACAATCAATTAAACGATGACTACGAGTCGAGCTTAAAAGCCGCTAACGAAGTGTCAACAAACATCAATAAAGTAGAAGACGTAGCAGAAGCGCTATTTGATGAATGGGGCGATGAGCTAGAGCAATATAAAAGTGCCTCACTTAAACGTGAAAGCAGTAAAAAGCTAGCCGCTACTAAGCGTCAATTTGATCAGCTATTACGCTCAATGCGCAGTGCTGAGGACAAAATGGAGCCAGTATTAACATCGCTTCATGATAACGTTTTGTACTTAAAGCATAACTTAAATGCACAAGCGGTATCGGCTATTAAAGGCGAGTTCACTAACCTTAAGCGCGATATTCAATTGTTGATGAACGACATGAACAAATCGATTGCCGATTCAAACAAATTTATAGAGCAAATGAATAGCGCAGGCTAATCAGTTTAAACTCTTTTATTAAGCCTGCAAAATTGCAGGCTTTTTTATTGTTACTTTTTGTTACCTTTGAATTATTCGTTAATCTGCTGTTGTTGTTATACTTTTACAAAATAATAACTAGATTACGACAATGAAACTAACCACCTTTAGCCTCATCACTACATGTATGCTGCTAAGCGCTTGCCAAACAGCCAATCACATTGAGGTCATTGCAGGGGAAGGTACCGTTACTCCACTGCATCAAGATGGCGAACGAGAAGGACGCTTTCATAATCTCTACCCCGGTAAAAAAACTTACCCTACTACCTGCGAAGCTGACTGCTATCCAACGAGCCCTAAACTACAGTGCGAAACAGACAGTGAAAACTGCCAATATATTGCTGATCAAGTAATTCCGAAATTAAATACCGGATACACTGTTCGCTGGCTTGGGCATGCAGGATTTATGATCCGCACACCTAACGGGCAGCAAATGCTATTTGACCCAGTTAAAGAGCAATTTGATTCACCTGTTGATTTAGCCTTTAGGCTAGCCTCAGGGTTTTATAGACAACCCAGCGATTGGCTAACACAAAGTGAACTCGAAAACTTAGACGCTGTGATGTACTCGCATATTCATTACGATCATTTTAATAAAGCAGATATAGAAGAGTTAGGTAATAAACCTCGCTACTTAACACCACTGGGCATGGCCGACAACTTCCCAACTGGCGGGTTTAACATTAGCGAAATGGCTTGGTACGCAAAAACAAACATTAGCGATTTAGCTATTCATGCCTTACCTGCTCATCACTTTAGTAGCCGAGTAATGATACCCTTTATTTATGAAGATAACGATAAAGACCTATGGAACGGCTGGCTCCTTGAGCAAAACGGCAAGACCTTATTTTTTGCAGGCGATACCGGCTACTCAAAGCACTTTAAGGACATTAAGGACATTAAGCAAAAATATAGTGATATAGATATATGCTTAATGCCAATAGCGTCTTATTACAGTGAAGAGAGCCCTAGTTGGTATCGTTACGTACACACCACACCAGAGGATGCACTAAACGCCGCGAATGATCTTAACTGTAAAGTAATGATACCTTGGGGTTATGGTAACTCAACGTGGAAAATGGGCGACCGCACTAGTCATTCAGCCTTACTGCGCTTATTGCACATGCACACAAAAATGGATGCTAAAACACCTTTGTATATTTTAAACGAAGGCGAAAGTATTTCACTGTAACTAATTACTCAACTGTTTTAGGATGTGTGTTACACCAATATAAATACACAATAAAATTGAGAGATTAATGAAAAAATTAGCACTCGCCTTAAGCTTTTTATTAAGCGCTCCTGCAATGGCGATTGATGTTGAACATACATCAACCCCAATTACTGTCGATGGCGTATCAGAAAGCGCGTGGGATAAAGCCGCTTGGCACGACATGCCTTATTTAATGGATGGCACATTGCCATCAAGCGATGCCGACTTTAAAGGGCGTTATCGTTTACTGTGGGATCAAAACTATTTATATCTACAAGCCGATATTGTGGATGACGTTTTAATTGATACACACGCCGATCCAACCTATAAATATTGGGATGACGATGCGCTAGAAGTGTTTATAGACAGCGATGCATCGGGCGGAAACCACCAATTTAATCACACCGCTTTGGCGTACCACATTGGCCTTGATAACCAAGCTGCCGATTACGGCCCTGATAAAAAAGCCCATTTGTACACCGACCACCTAGTCAGTAACTGGAAGCGCAACACCACCGCACCTTTTAACATTACGTGGGAAGTAGCAATAAAACTCTACCCTAATGATTATAAAGAAGGAGCTAAAAACACCCCACTTACACTGAGCGAAAAGCAAGTCATTGGCTTTATGTTAGCGTATTGCGATAACGACGGCAGCAAAGTGCGCGAGCACTTTATGGGTTCACACGAAGTACAGCCAGTAAACGGCGACAGAAACCGTGGATTTATAGACGCAGATGTATTTGGCAAAATAACCCTACTCCCTAAAAAGTAAGCCACCCCACCAATAAAAAATTAAGTAGGTTGGGTTGAGCGAAGCGAAACCCAACGAAAAGATACCCTACCAACAAACGCGAGAGCTTTGCATTATCGATTACTTAAATAAAGATCAAAGTAAAAATATTACCTACTTGACCTGTAACAATATTAATCTTGAGTTTTTTCTAGATCGACTAGCCAATGATTATTTTCAAAGTCTTTTTTTTCCGACTCATCAAACTCAAATACTCTTTTAAAAATACTGTTCAAGTCAAATAGGAATTGTCCTTTATCTAAAACTTCTAACCTTGCTTGAATATTTTTTTCCCAACCGTTGTCGCTTGTATTTAGAAGTACTTTCTCAGCATTAGAGTGAGCAAGAGTATTCCTCAAGTTAATTATTTTACTTATTTTTTCATTAGTCTCTTTATCAAGATCTATATCCAATTTTAACTTTATATAATCTTTCCATTTATCTCTAACCCTCAAATTTTTAAGTCGATTGCTTAACTTCAAATACCTTGCGCCATAATAATTAATATATGCTTCTAATGTGAGCGCAGCATATAAAACGAAAGAATTTGAATAAAATATGAAAGAATGAATATGCAATCTATCTTCTTTACTTAACTGACCTGATTTCTCCCTAGCTTCTTTATATTTAGGATACGCTGCTTGTATTGAAAAAAAACAGTCTACCGTGAAATTGTAATACAGTTCATATTGCTTCTCTAAAATATATGTTTCACCATCATCGTTTTTAAGTAATATTCCAGTATGCATAGTTAATTCCTTTTTACATTTTCCAATTTATTTAATATTCAAAATAGCACTCATTTAAATTTAAATAAATGAATCTCACCCACAAAAAAGCCGCTGTATTTTGCAATACAGCGGCTTTTAAAATCATAATTCTAAATTAATAGATTATGCTTTTGGTCCACGACCTGCACGTTTACGTTCGTTTTCTGTAAGGTAACGCTTACGGATACGAATGTTTAGTGGAGTTACTTCAACTAGCTCGTCATCATCGATGAACTCAAGCGCTTGCTCAAGTGAGTAGTTAAGGTGTGGAGAAAGCGTTTGCGCTTCATCAGTACCAGATGCACGTACGTTAGTTAACTGCTTGCCTTTAAGGGCGTTAACTGTAAGGTCGTTATCACGGTTATGAATACCGATAACCATACCTTCGTATACTTCAACACCGTGACCGATGAATAAACGGCCGCGTTCTTGTAAGTTGAATAATGCGTTAGTAAGTGCTTTACCTGTTGCGTTTGCAATCATTACGCCGTTCTTACGAACACCGATGTCGCCACCTTTGTGAGGACCGTAATGATCGAACGTATGGTACATAAGACCAGAACCCGAAGTAAGCGTCATGAAATCAGTTTGGAAACCAATTAAACCACGGCTAGGGATCATGAAATCTAAACGCATACGGCCTTTGCCATCTGGAGTCATGTTAGTAAGTTCACCTTTACGTAGGCCAACTTGCTCCATAACAGAACCTTGGTGCTCGTCTTGACAGTCAATAGTAACTGTTTCAAACGGTTCTTCTAGAACGCCATCTACAGTACGTAAGATAACTTCTGGACGAGAAACTGAAAGCTCGTAACCTTCACGACGCATGTTCTCGATTAAGATACCTAGGTGTAATTCACCACGACCAGAAACACGGAAGCTATCTGGGCTACCAGTATCTTCAACGCGAAGTGCTACGTTGTGTACTAATTCTTTGTCTAAACGTTCACGGATATTACGTGACGTTACAAACTTACCTTCTTTACCACAGAAAGGTGAGTTATTTACAGAGAATGTCATTGTTACAGTTGGCTCATCAACACTTAGTGGTGGTAATGCTTCAACGTTTCCTGGGAAACAAACTGTATCAGAAATCTTAAGCTCACCAATACCTGTTACAGTTACGATGTTACCAGCGTAAGCTCTATCAGTTTCGATACGTTCAAGACCTAGGTAGCTTTGTACTGCGCCAATTTTACCATTACGTGTAGTGCCATCAGCACTGATAATAGTAACTTGTTGGTTAGGAGCAACAGAACCACGTTTAATACGACCAATACCAACTACACCAACATAAGAGTTGTAATCTAGTTGAGAAATTTGCATTTGGAAGTCACCTTCAGGATCTGCATCCGGTGGTGATACTTCGTCAACGATCATCTTGAACATAGGTTCCATGTTGTCTGATGGCTCGTCTAAATCTAGTGTTGCCCAGCCGTTGATAGCTGAAGCGTAGATTACTTTAAAATCTAACTGTTCGTCAGTTGCGCCAAGGTTGTCGAATAAATCAAAGATTTGATCCATAACCCAATCAGGACGTGAACCTGGCTTATCAATTTTATTGATAACTACGATTGGCTTTAAGCCTTGCGCGAATGCCTTTTGCGTAACGAAACGCGTTTGTGGCATTGGACCTTCTTGAGCATCAACAAGTAATAATACTGAGTCAGCCATCGAAAGTACGCGTTCAACTTCACCACCGAAATCGGCGTGTCCCGGAGTATCTACGATATTGATATGGTAGTCGTTCCAAGAGATGGCTGTGTTTTTAGCCAAAATGGTAATACCACGTTCTTTCTCAATGTCGTTTGAGTCCATCACGCGCTCTTCGTTACCGCCGCGTGTTTCTAATGTACCTGATTGCTCAAGTAGTTTGTCAACCAGAGTTGTTTTACCGTGGTCAACGTGCGCGATAATCGCTATATTTCTTAACTTTTCGATGCTCATATATTTACTCAGAGAAATTAAATTCTCAATGATCCTGCAAGATCTACGCACTCATCCACGCTTTCGCGAGATGTCCCAGCATAGGATTTAAAAGGGCGCATATTATCCCTCATTAATGACATGGATGAAAGTTTATCCAATACATATTTTAAAACTTTCTCAATACTTTTACTAAGTATCTGTTTTATATATGACAATTATATGAATTAAATTTCAATATTTTTTTGAAAAACAGTCTTTTTGGCTATTTTTCCGATCTTTTTGTTACTCTTTTGCATTTAGGTTATGCTAATTTCAGCTGATTAAATTAACAACAAATTACGCTCTGTAAATTTTGCACTAAAATGGAATATTTACGCACCAATATGGTGCATTTGTATATTCCATTTTGATGCAATGATATTTTTTTAATTTATAAACAGCCAGTTACAATAATGGCACAAAATCAGCTTAGTAAATACCAAAGCAATTATGCAGCAATAACAAAACCCAATAGTTGGAGGACACATGTCACAATCGGTTTTAGATTTTATTAAAGAAAATGACGTCAAGTTCATTGATTTACGCTTTACTGACACTAAGGGTAAAGAGCAACATGTATCGATTCCTCATCACCAAGTTGATGAAGATTTTTTCGAAGACGGTAAAATGTTCGACGGTTCTTCAATTGCAGGCTGGAAAGGCATAAACGAATCAGACATGGTATTAATGCCAGTTCCTGAGTCAATCAAACTAGACCCTTTCACTGAAGAAGCGACATTAATTTTACGTTGTGACGTAGTAGAGCCTTCTACACTACAAGGCTATGAGCGCGACCCGCGTTCTGTTGCTAAGCGTGCTGAAGATTACATGCGTTCTACAGGCATTGCAGACACTGTTTTATTTGGCCCTGAGCCAGAATTTTTCGTATTTGACGATGTTAAATACAAATCAGATATGTCTGGTTCTATGTACAAAATTGATTCTAAGCAAGCTGCTTGGAACTCAGATAAAGAATATGCAGATGGCAACACTGGTCACCGTCCAGGTGTTAAAGGCGGTTACTTCCCTGTTGCTCCAGTTGATGACTTCCAAGATTGGCGTTCAGCTACGTGTCTAGTTCTAGAAGAAATGGGCCAAGTAGTAGAAGCACATCACCACGAAGTAGCAACAGCAGGTCAAAACGAAATCGCTACTCGCTTTAATACAATGGTATTAAAAGCGGATGAAATTCAAGAAATGAAATATGTTATCCATAACATGGCTCACTTATACGGTAAAACAGCAACGTTTATGCCTAAGCCAGTTGTTGGTGATAACGGTTCTGGTATGCATTGTCACCAGTCTTTAGCTAAAGACGGTGTTAACCTTTTTGCTGGCGATAAGTACGGCGGTCTTTCTGAAGATGCACTTTACTACATTGGCGGCATCATCAAGCATGCTAAAGCAATTAACGCTTTCGCAAATGCGTCTACTAACTCGTACAAACGTTTAGTACCAGGTTTTGAAGCACCAGTTATGCTTGCATACTCTGCACGTAACCGTTCTGCATCAATCCGTATCCCAGTGGTTCCATCTGAAAAAGGTCGTCGTATTGAAGTACGCTTCCCGGATCCAACTGCTAACCCATACCTTGCTTTCTCAGCAATGCTTATGGCTGGCCTTGATGGTATCAAAAACAAGATCCATCCTGGCGATGCTATGGATAAAGATTTATACGACTTACCAGCTGAAGAAGCAGCAGAAATTCCAACTGTTGCAGCATCACTTGACGAAGCACTATCTGCACTTAGCGCAGACCGTGAATTCTTAACTCAAGGTGGCGTATTCACTGATGACTTAATCGATGCTTACATCTCACTTAAGTCTCAAGAAGTTGAAAAGCTTAACATGACAACTCACCCAGTTGAGTTTGAAATGTACTACAGCTGTTAATTAAGCTGTAAAAAATATGTGTGTTCTCAAGCCCGCTTTGCGGGCTTTTTTAATGGTAAAATTAGTCAATCTCCACTAAAGTTAAGTTACCGATAAAAATGCAGGGCTGCAGAGTGAATAACAAGATTTTATTACTATTAATTACTTTAGGATTAAGTAATTATGGTTATGCCGGTGAAACAAAAATATACGCTTGGAAAGATAAAAATGGCGTATTAGTGTTCTCAGACACCCCTCATAAAGGGGCCCAAGAGGTAAAGCTCACCAGCCAAGATCTTAATATGCCTGCAACAAATACTGACATTTTTGACGAGCAACCTCAGCCTCAACAAGCGGCCTTTAGTATTGCTATTTCCTCACCTGATCATAACCAGACTATTCGTGAAAATACCGGCACTGTTTATGTAACTAGCCGAATAAAACCACGCTTTGAAACTGGTTTTACTATACAACTTTTTATTGATGGTAAAGCACACGGCCCAGCCAGTGACAGCTCAACCTTTGCAATTAGAGATGTAGAACGTGGTCAGCACACACTACAATTAAAGCTTTTTAATAGTAAAAACCAAGTTATTGCTACAAGCGAACCCTGCATATTTTTTATGCACCGAAAAGGGCTAAACCTAGGTAACTAAATTGGGGCATTACTAAACGTGCAGCAGTGTATTTAACCATATAACTTGCTTGCAAACATCCACGCACTAAAATGGTGCAGCTATGATTAATAATAAAAACTTTAGCCCTGAGCTACTCGATGCCATTTGGCAAAATCAAACAACCGCTATCATGTTGCTTGATAAAAACTTCACCGTTGTATATGCCAATACCAGTACCAGTGAGCTGCTTGGCCTTGGTAACAAGCGCCTATTAGATCAGCCTTTTGATAGCCTTTTTAACTACCATTCAATCGATTTACAACGTATAGAACAATACTCATTGGTTGAAGGCGTAGATTGCCAGCAGCATAGAGCTGATGTGGTTTTTAGCGATTCTCGCCATGCAAAAGTAGCCGTAAGTACACGACAAATTAAGTTTAATGGCTCGCTTTATATTTTATTTGAGTGGCGCCAAACTGATGATGAAATTAAGCACGACCAAGCGTCTAATCAAATGCATCAATACCAAGCTGCTCGAAACCTAATTAGAGGTTTAGCACACGAAATTAAAAATCCTTTAGGTGGAATCCGCGGAGCGGCGCAGTTATTGCAGTATGAGGTTGATCAACAAGAAAGAGATCAATGTGCTGAGCTCATCATTGAGCAAGCCGACCGATTACGCGAATTAGTAGATAGGCTTTTAGGGCCTAATCAACTTCCGCAAAAATCGTATGGCAACATACATCAATCACTTGAATCAGTTGCAAGACTAAGTACGTTAGATAATTGCTCTAACATTAACTTGGTTAAAGATTACGACCCAAGTATTCCTGATGTATACATTGATCAAGGTAAAATTCAGCAAGTAGTATTAAACATTGTTCGAAATGCCCAACAGGCGCTTGTGGATGGCGGTGAAATAACAATAAAAACCCGCATAAATCATCAGCATCGTCGCCCGGGTAAAGCACCTAAAAAAGCCTTGTTGATCCAAATATCTGATAACGGACCAGGTATTGATCCCAGTGTACGCGAAACACTGTTCTACCCGATGATCACCAATAAAGAAGGTGGCTCCGGATTAGGCCTTTCAATAGCGCAAACACTGATTGATCAACATGATGGCTATATAGAATGTGATAGCTGGCCTGGACATACTGAATTTAATATCTATCTGCCCTTTGCAGATTAATGTTTGGAGTTTGCATGAAAACAGTTTGGCTTGTAGATGATGATGCTTCTATTCGATTTGTACTCGAAAAAGCACTAACCCGTGCAGGGTTTAACGCAGAAAGCTTTTCTAACGCGCAAGATGTATTAAGCGCATTAAAGTTTAGCCAACCTACTGTTTTAGTTTCTGACGTACGAATGCCTGGTATGGATGGTATGGCGTTGCTTGAACTTATTGCAGAGCAGAACCCTGGATTGCCCGTTATTATAATGACTGCGCACTCAGATTTAGACTCAGCTGTAAATGCATTCCAAAAAGGTGCTTTTGAATACCTAGCTAAGCCGTTTGATTTAAACGAAGCAGTGGCACTAGTCGAAAGCGCATGCAGGGCAAATTCCACTAAAAAAACTAAGCGTAAGCAAGCTCCACCAAAAAGTGCGCATATAATTGGTGAAGCACCCGCCATGCAAGAAGTGTTTAGAGCGATAGGTAAACTATCGGCTTCTAGCATGAGCGTATTAATAAATGGCGAATCTGGAACAGGTAAAGAACTTGTCGCCAGTGCTTTGCACAATCATAGCCCACGTAAAGAAAACCAATTTATTGCACTTAACATGGCGGCTATTCCAAAAGAGCTTGTTGAGTCGGAGTTATTTGGCCACGAAAAAGGCGCATTTACCGGCGCCGACAACGTGCGTAAAGGCCGTTTTGAGCAAGCCAATGGCGGCACACTATTTTTAGATGAAATTGGTGATATGCCACTTGATGTGCAAACACGTTTATTGCGCGTACTCGCCGATGGTGAATTTTATCGCGTTGGTGGTCATCAAAGTATAAAAGTAGACGTACGTATTATTGCGGCTACGCATCAAAACCTTGAAGATTTAGTTAAACAGGGCAAGTTTAGGGATGATTTATTTCATCGTCTTAATGTTGTGCGCCTGCGCTTACCTGCACTTCGAGAGCGTACTGAAGATATAGAAAGCTTGTCGCAACACTTTTTACATAAAAGCGCTAAAGAGCTACAAGTAGAAAGCAAAGTACTGAGCCCTAAAGCAACTGAGCAATTACGTTTATTTAATTGGCCAGGCAATGTACGCCAATTAGAAAACACCTGTCGCTGGCTTACTGTAATGGCACCGGGTGAGCTTGTGAGCGAGCAAGACTTACCGCCTGAAATTCTTGATGCCACACCAACTCAAGAAGAAGGTGATTGGTTAGATGCGTTTCAGCAATGGCTTAATCAAGAACTTAAACAAGGTAAAGAAAATATTTGGCCTGACATTCAAGCTCAGCTAGAAACCCGCTTAATAAAAACAGCTCTCGCTAATTGCTCTGGCCATAAGCAAGATGCCGCTATAAAAATTGGTTGGGGACGCAACACGTTGACCCGAAAATTAAAAGAGCGCAATATTAGCTAATTAAACGTTTTTAACACATTTGGTTATTGATGAAGCTAATCGAACATATTCCATTATTCAAACAAATGGAAATTATAAACAGGCTGCACTTTTTTAAAGAATTTACGCTCAGCGAGCGCCAAGTCTTATTGGAGTCGTTCGGCCTGTTATATTTAGTAAGCCAGCATCAGTTTTTATTTAAGCAATACGATAACGACAAGCGCTTATATATTGTACTTAGCGGTGCGTTGTTAGTATTTAAACATAATCATTTGCTAGAACTTGGAACGATAGTACCTGGTGAATTTATAGGTGAAGGCGCTTTTATAAATAACCGAGAGCGTAGCACTAGCGCACGCGCTAAAACCGACAGTATCGTCCTTGCCATTACCCCTGAAGCACTCACTCGTTTACCTAACGTTATCCGTGAAAAAATTAAAGACCGAATTATAGAAGGTATGAGTCTGCGTATTGCAAAACTTAGCGAGCATATAGAAGCCCACGGTTAACTTTATCACTCAATCCATATAAACAATTTGTAATGAACAGTTAAGCCAATCTGGTTTGTTTATATGTGTATTGTAAATAAAAGTATCTGACGGCTTTTGCCCAAAAGGTGTGCTTATTTTTGGCGTTGTATGCGTATACGATTGCGATGTATTTTGATAATAAATAACTAAGTACTGTTCAATAAGCTCCCAATCCAACATCACTCTAGAACCACTTGGTAATGTAAATTGCGCCTTTTTTTCGTCAAATGAAACGCGCATATTGTTATATCTATCGTTTAAGCAACCCGTTGTAAGCATAATACTTGGCATACTTAGCTCGGTGCTTTGTGAAGCTGAACGTAAATAAAAACCTATATTTCCATTCGTGTAATAATGATTCTCTGCTTTGCTGTAAATAATGTCAGGCTCAAATCCCATGCTTTGCATTATTAGCGTTAACTGTTCTAGCTGCCCGCTACCAAAGTCGTTATAAGAGACTATTAACGTCGCATTTTTATATGCTTTTGGTACTGCAATATTTTGGTATTTATAAGGTAGAGTTTGAGCAGCCAGTTTAGTTTCTAGCTGCTGCTTTTGATCTGCATTCAATGCTTGTGTATAAACATACACAGTTGGCTGCTGACACGCACTTAGTAAAATAACCCAGCACACTAAAACTATATTTTTCATCATCAATCTCAAATAGATTACAAGCGTAGTCTATTTGATTTTTGATAAATAGCAAATCAGCTAATTTGGCTATTTAACCACGCATCAACACTTTTACGTGTGTATAAAACTTCTTTAAATAAACGATGGCGTTGAAATTCAAGTACCGATTTTTTTTTCATATCGCCACTCACTAAGCGGCTATGGTGATCGTTAAATTTTGAAATCACAGAAAAACCACGTTCAGCATTTTCCTTTTGCTCTTTTACTTGATTAGTAAGATGTGACCTAACATCATCTGCGGTCAACATATCTGAATTATCTAAGCCCATTAGCTCTTTTTTCATTGCTAATCTTACGCCCATTTTCTACTCCGTTTTATATGTATTCATTACACATTGATTAATCCGCCAGAGTTTTAGCAATTAGCGAGCCATACGTAAAAAAGATTGCAACGAAGCTTAACTTTTAATTGCTTCAGTTTTTTTAAAGACAGATAAAATACCTAAAAACTTTCATAACTAATTGTGTATTACCGCTATCTAAAGTTACTTGCTTTGGTGCAAAAGTCGCTGTAAGCCTTTATACTAAAGCCTGTGCGTTACCCCACCGAGAGCAAATATGAACGAAGAATATATAGAAATAGAGTTAGAAGAAGAGCCGATTGAGCTTTGTAAATTATTAAAAGTATTAAACTTAGTTGAAGGTGGCGGCCAAGCTAAAAACCTAATTACTGAAGGCTATGTGGGTGTTAACCATGAAATTTGTACAATAAAGCGGAAAAAATTATACAGTGGCGATGTATTAGAATTTGATGGTGAATTTTTTAAACTTGCGCTAAGTGAAGATGCAACCCCTGCAGAAAAACCTGCGGTACAAACTCAAGCAGAGTCAAAGCAAGCTGCACCACAACCAACAAATCAGCCAGCTAAAAGTAAGCGTAAGCGAACTAAAAAACCAAAAGTAGATGATAAAACAGGTCGTCGACCTATTTCATTTGGTTAAGCATTTAAAAGCCCTCTTTTTATATAAAAAGGTCAACTTGTATAGTTGGCCTTTTTACTCTTTAATTCCCTTGTAAATAACAATAAAAACAAGGTAATAACATGTCACAAAACACACCAGCCACTTGGTTTAAACCCGTTGTATGGGCGGCACTCGTATGGAACTTACTTGGCGTTATTGCATTTGCTATACACATGATGATGACACCCGAAATGATAGATAAACTTCCGCTAGATCAACAAACTGCCTACTCTAACGTTCCTATTTGGTCAACTATTGCATTTGCTATAGCTGTATTTGGAAGCACTTTGGGTTGTATTTTTTTACTTGCTAAAAACGCGCTGGCAACGCCCACTTTTACGCTATCGCTCGGCGCTATTTTAATTCAACAATATTATAATTTTATTGTAATCAATAGTATTGAACTGCTAGGACTGAGCGCTGTATTTATGCCTGTTTTTGTAATTATAATTGCTGTCGCCCTACTCTATTTAAGCATTAAAGCTAAGCAGCAAGGTTGGCTGTTGTAATTTGTGAGGGTCTAAATAACTTTTGCTCCTTTATCCCTCTTTCAAATCATCTCTTGAAATTAAACTTTTCAGCATCATCTCTACTATATTAACTGTATAAAACTCGTTCTCTAAACACGATTTTTTACACTGGTATGCACTTTGCAACTCAAGCACTACAGAGGTCACTCTTCAAAATATTTTTATCATTCATAAAGGGGCAAATAATGAATAATAGTTTCGATACCCAACATCAGCTCACAATAAATGGTGAGCAATATCATATTCATTCTCTAAAAGGACTTGGCGACAAAGCGAAACGATTGCCCTTCTCCTTAAAAGTATTACTTGAAAACCTTCTTCGTAACGAAGACGGCGCAAATATTAAAGAACAAGACATTCAAGCCCTCCTTAATTGGGACCCTCAAGCAAAACCTGCATCTGAAGTTGCCTTTACCCCCGCTCGCGTAGTTATGCAAGACTTTACCGGCGTACCCGCTATTGTTGATTTAGCCGCGATGCGTGATGCAATGGAAAAGCTAGGTGGTGATCCTGCAAAAATAAACCCGTTATCGCCTGCTGAACTTGTTATTGACCATTCGGTACAAGTAGATGGTTACGGCAATGATGGTGCATTTGATTTAAATGCAAAACTTGAATACGACCGAAATAAAGAACGTTACGAATTTTTGCGTTGGGGACAAACCGCTTTTGATAATTTAAAAGTAGTGCCACCAGCAACCGGCATTGTTCACCAAGTAAACCTAGAATACCTAGCACGCGTTGTTTTTAATGAAGACCGCGATGGCAAAAAATATGCTTACCCAGATACGCTTGTAGGTACCGACTCTCATACAACCATGATCAATGGCTTAGGTGTGCTTGGTTGGGGTGTAGGCGGCATTGAAGCTGAAGCAGCTATGCTTGGTCAGCCTATTAGCTTACTCATTCCACAAGTAGTCGGTATGAAGCTAAGCGGTAGATTACCTGAAGGAACTACCGCAACCGATTTGGTGTTAACAGTTACCGAAATACTACGTAACCATGGCGTAGTAGGTAAATTTGTAGAGTTTTATGGTGACGGCCTTGCTGACCTACCACTTGCCGATAGAGCAACCATTGCTAATATGGCACCAGAGTACGGTGCTACATGTGGTATTTTCCCGATTGATGATGAAACCATTAACTATCTTCGCTTAACAAACCGCGACGAAAAACACCTAAAAGTAATTGAAGATTATGCTAAGCATCAAGGCCTATGGCGTAACGATGGCGACGAAGCTAGCTACACCGATACACTTGAACTTAAATTAGATGATGTTGTACCGAGCCTTGCAGGCCCTAAACGTCCACAGGATAGAATTGCCCTAAATGAAGCTGGCAAAGTTATTGGCGATCATTTAAAAGGCTTCCAAGACGAACGTATGGCTCGTCGCGATAAAAGCGATGAAGAACAAGCTCGCATTGAAAGTGAAGGCCCAGCAACAAATCCAGATGAGCCAGTAGACGAAGCACAGTTTATGGGTGCCGCTAAGGTTAAATTTAAAGGCCAAGAGTTTGAGCTAAACGATGGCGCTTGTGTTATTGCCGCGATTACCAGCTGTACTAATACTTCTAACCCAAGTGTTATTTTAGCCGCAGGCTTAGTCGCTAAAAAAGCAAAACAGCTTGGTATTAATGTAAAACCTTGGGTTAAAACATCACTTGCACCGGGCTCTAAAGTAGTTACTGATTACCTAGAAAAAGCAGGATTGATGGATGACCTAGAAAGCTTAGGCTTTAACCTTGTTGGCTACGGTTGTACAACTTGTATTGGTAACTCAGGCCCACTAGCAACCGAAATATCAGATGCCATTCAAAAGCACAAATTAGTGGTTAGTTCTATTTTATCGGGTAACCGTAACTTTGAAGGACGTATTCACCAAGATGTTAAAATGAACTTTTTAGCGTCTCCTCCGCTTGTTGTTGCTTATGCCATTGCAGGTAGAACCGATATTGACGTATACAACGAACCTCTTGCGCAAGATGCTAACGGTAACGACATTTACCTTAAAAATATTTGGCCAAGTGTTAAAGAAGTAAGCGACCTAGTTAAAGAAACAGTAACTAAAGAAATGTTCAAAAAAAGCTACGCTAACGTTTACGAAGGCGATAGCCGTTGGCAGCAAATTAAAATACCAGATGGCAAACTTTACGATTGGGATGACGCATCTACCTACATTAAAAAAGCACCATTTTTTGATGGTATGAAAGTAGAACCACCAGGCATTCCTACTATTGAGGGTGCACGTTGTTTAGCTAAACTTGGGGATTCAGTAACCACTGACCATATTTCTCCAGCAGGAGCTATTAAAGCAGATGCACCAGCAGGTTTATACTTGCAAGAAAATGGCGTAGATAAAGCGCAGTTTAACTCGTACGGTTCACGCCGTGGTAATCACGAAGTAATGATGCGTGGTACGTTTGCTAATGTTCGTCTTAAAAACTTACTCGCCCCAGGTACTGAAGGCGGCGTAACACGTACGCAACCAGAAAACGATTTAGCAAGCATTTACGATGCGGCTATGGAGTATCAAAAAAATAATACGCCTCTTATTATTTTAGCGGGTAAAGAGTACGGTACAGGTTCATCTCGTGACTGGGCGGCTAAAGGCTCTCTGTTACTTGGTGTAAAAGCCGTTGTAGCACAAAGCTATGAGCGTATTCACCGTTCTAACTTAATTGGTATGGGTGTATTACCGCTGCAATTTAAAGAAGGTGAAAGCTACGAGTCACATGGGTTAACTGGGCAAGAACAATTTGATATTGATGGCCTGTACGATAAAACCGATGAAGTAACCGTTATTGCAACCAATGCCGAAGGTAAAAAAGTAACCTTGAGTGTTGATGTACGTATTGATACCCCTAAAGAGTGGGATTACTACAAACACGGCGGTATTTTACAATATGTACTGCGTAATATGCTCGATTAATACGCGCTGTAATTAGTGCATTTAAAAGCCCAGTTTAGTAATAAGCTGGGCTTTTTTATGTGTGCCGTTTGTTGTTTCAAATCAATGCCGAATATTTAAAGCCTGCCTACACTAGGGTCACTCTTAGTGAGGTGACTATGTCGCAAATAATGATTATTCGACTGCTTAAAACATCAATAGTGTTTGGATTATGCCTTATTGTGACAGGCCACACTTTAATTGTGTCGAGTTATTTCACTGTTAATCATGGTATTAAAGGAATAATTACAGCGGCAGCATGTATCGCTATAGGAGTGCTATTATCACTTCCCACTAAAATATATTTAACCATACTGCTAATGGAAGCCGAAAAACGTTATTTAAAAAACCATAAAAGCCCTAACTCAGAATAGCTAAAGTGCGCTTAAATTATTAATTTCTTTATTACGTTTTTCTAGTTTGTCTTTTACATTTTCGGCGTCATTAAATAGCTTTTTAACAGAGTCTGGATTCAAAATACTGATCCCCTCTGGTGCAGCCGACATTGTATTTGTACTTGGAGAGGTGTTTAAAATAGACGTGTCTTCTGCAGCAATAACAGTAATATCTTTAGGATCGAGTTTTACTTCAATACTTTTTATATGCGGGTTAGGTGTATCAGAAAAGTGCCATTGGCCTGTTTCATCTTGCCACTTAAAAATTTTGCTGCTTGAGGTAGTACTTGCAGGCATTGGTTCATCAGAAATACTGCTCGCAATTTTATCGCCCGCTTGCTTAACACCTTGCACTGCTTGATCCAAAGTATTGCTAGATAGCGCGACCATTTTTTCTTTAATTTGCTGAGATTCACTGCTAATTGATGATGCAGAAAGCCATGTTTGACCGTCAGGCTTTTTTAGATAAAACAAAGAGATGACTGCAATAGCCATGATTGATATAGCTAAGTAGGTAAAGTATTTCATAGCGTTCCTGCTTTAATTAATCCTTTATTACCACAAGTTTAATAAAAAATACTTAATTAGGCAATTTTTGTACCCTAATAAAAGAAAATAAAAACGCAGCCTAAGCTGCGTTGTTATTATTGATTAAACTACACCGTAGTAACGTTAAATACCGTCACCATCCATGTGTAGTCCGCATTCTCGGTTTAAACCAAAAAAGCGAGTTTCTTCCTCAGTCATTCCTGGTTCTAACTTACGTGTTGTATGCACGTCACCCATCGACACATAACCTTGCTCCCATAATGGGTGATAAGGTAAATCGTGCTTAGTTAGGTACTGATACACGTCGCGGTTAGACCATTCAATAATCGGGTACACTTTAACCGTGCCACGGCTAATTTCTACAAACTGTTTATCAGCACGCGATGATGATTGATCGCGGCGCAGGCCACTAAACCACGTACCGGCTTCAATCTCTTTTAGCGCGCGGGTCATCGGCTCTACTTTATTAAGCTGATTATATTGCTTAATGCCGTCTTCGCCTTGCTCCCATAGCTTACCAAATTTGGCTTCTTGCCATGCAGGGCTAAGCGGCGCTCTATACACCTTTAAGTTAAGCGATAAACGCTCACTCATTTGCTCAATAAACTGATACGTTTCAGGAAATAAATAACCTGTATCGGTTAATACAACAGGAATATCTGGGCGTTGTGAGATCATTAAATGCAGCATCACTGCTGCTTGAATACCAAAGCTAGATGATAAAAATGCCGTATTAGGCAAGTTATCAAGCGCCCATGCAACGCGCTGTTCTGCGCTCATACTCGCTAGTAAACCATTAGCATCAGCTAACATAGCCGTTTGGCTTTGTTTATCTAGCTGTAAAATGTTTTTAAATTCACTCATGGTAAATTCCAAACCTCACCAGCGCTTAGCGCTGGTATTAAATTATGCGTAAAAGTCGGTTACTGATACTTTTACTTCAGCAACAATGCCTTTGCGTATAACAAAGTCACCAAAACACTCACCGTCGTTACGCTCTTTAGCCCATTGGCCAATTAGCTTATCGAATGCTTCTAGGTAAACATCTTCGCCTACGTTCTCAAGGTACAATTTAGGAATACGTGTGCCTTCTACATTACCACCTAAGTAAACGTTGTACTTACCTGGGCCTTTACCTACTAAACCAGCTTCTGCAAGCATTGCGCGGCCACAACCGTTCGGGCAACCTACAACGCGCATAATAATGCTGTCATCGGGTATACCGTGCTTAGCAAGCAGTGCTTCAGTTTTTTCTATTAGGCTTGGTAAGTAGCGCTCTGCCTCGGCCATTGCAAGCGGACATGTTGGCAGTGAAACACACGCCATTGAGTTTTTACGCTGCTGCGAATCTTTGTCATCAATTAAGCCATGACTACGGGCAATTTCTTCAATCACTGCTTTTTGATCAGCGGGTACACCGGCAATAATTAAGTTTTGATTGGCTGTCATGCGCATATCACCTTGGTGAATTTCTGCAATTTTACGACAACCTGTTTTTAGTGGCTTGTCTGGGTAATCCAAAATACGGCCATTTTGGATGAAGAGTGTTAAATGACTCTTTCCATCAATACCATCAACCCAACCTATGCGATCACCTCGGTGGGTGAACTTATAAGGTCTAATCGGTTCAAACTTAACACCAATACGTTTTTCAACTTCAGCTTTAAATGTATCTGTACCAACACGGTCTAGTGTGTACTTTGTTTTCGCATTTTTACGATTTTCGCGATTACCCCAATCACGTTGAACTGATAAAACATGTTCAGCAACACTCAATGTATGCTCAAGAGGTATAAAACCAAATTCGTCAGCTTTACGCGGGTAAGTTGCTGTATCGCCGTGCGTCATAGCAAGACCGCCCCCCACTAATACATTAAAACCAATTAGCTTGCCGTTATCAGCAATCGCCACAAAGTTTAAATCATTAGCGTGCACGTCTACTTCGTTATTAGGTGGGATCGTTACCGTAGTTTTAAATTTACGTGGTAAATAGGTCGCCCCTAAAATAGGTTCTTCTGTGGTTTCTGTCTTTTCACCATCTAACCAAATTTCAGCGTATGCTTTGGTTTTTGGTAATAAATGTTCAGAAATTTTCACAGCCCATTGATAAGCCTCTAAATGCAGTTCAGATTCAACTGGGTTGGTTGTACAAAGTACATTACGATTAACATCACCTGCCGTCGCTATAGAATCAATACCAACACTATCGAGTAATTGGTGCATGCCTTTAATGTTTGGCTTTAATACGCCATGAAATTGAAATGTTTGTCGGGTAGTTAAACGAATGCTGCCATACGATGTTTTATCACCAGCAAAATCATCAACGGCTAACCACTGTGCGGGTTTAATGATACCGCCAGGCATACGCGCGCGCAGCATAACATTATGTAAAGGTTCTAATTTCTGTTTTACACGTTCAGATCTTATATCACGATCATCTTGCTGGTACATGCCATGAAAACGAATTAGCTGAAAGTTATCTGCGGTAAAACCACCTGTGATGTCATCTTTTAACCCTTGAGCTATAGTGCCGCGCAAAAAGTTACTTTCACCTTTTAAGCGCTCGTTATCAGAAAGTTTTACATTTTTATCTTGTTCGCTCATTTTAAATCCTAAATTTGTTACAATTACGATAATTAGATACTAAATAAAATAGGAGGCGCGGTTAGTACACGTCTTTCTGATAGCGGTTTGCGCTACGTAAATCTTTTAAGTACTGCTCTGCGTCTTCGTTACTCTTGCCCGTGTTTTCTTTAACTATATCAAGCAAAGTATTGTGTACATCTTTTGCCATACGATTTGCATCGCCACAAATATAAAAGTGGGCGCCAGCCTCTAGCCATTCAAATACCTCTTTACTATTACTGCGTAACTTGTCTTGTACGTATACTTTTTCGGCTTGGTCGCGGCTAAATGCAACATCTACTTTGTTAAGTAAACCCGATTTTAAATAACCCTGTATTTCTACTTGGTATAAAAAGTCTTGCGTGAAATGTGGGTTACCAAAAAACAACCAATTTTTGCCTTGTGCTTCACGCGAGTCACGCTCTTGTAAAAATGCACGGAACGGCGCAATACCCGTACCAGGGCCAACCATGATCATGGGCGTATCATCGTTAGTTGGTAGGCGGAAATTGTCGTTATGTTCACTAAATACTTTAACTTTACAACCTTCTTCAGCACGACGAGTTAAGTAACCTGTACAGCCACCTAAATGTTCGCTATCAAATGCATCAAACTGCACTAGACCTAGTGTTAAATGTACTTCGTCTTCAACCTCAGCTTGGCTAGATGCAATTGAGTACAAGCGAGCTTGTAGTTTACGTAGGCAATCTACTAATGTTTGCGCATCAATTTTTGCAGGGTTTTGGCGAATTACATCAAATATTTGGCGAGGTTCAATATACGCACGCATTGCGGCTTTATCTTCTACAAGCTTTAATAATTCAGGCGTACCTGTTGCTGTTGCGTATTTTTCTACAAAACCAGGGTATGACTGAGTCAGCTCTAGTTTTTCAATAAGTGCATCACGTACGCTTAGCTCTTCATCACCTACTTTTACAATGCTAGCCGCATCTATTTGAGTAAGTGTAAGTACTTCATCAACTAATACATCATCATTTAAAAAGTACACACCTAATGAATCACCTGGTGTGTAAGTAATGTCTGACCCTTCAAGTGAAATTTCAACGTGGCGTACATCTTTAGTTGAGTCGCGACCGGTAATTTTTTGAACGGTTAATAGCTCTGCTTCAAATGGATTTTGTTTTGTATATTGGCTTGAAGCGGTTGTTGGTGCACCAAATGGCATTGATACTACTTGGCCACCAGCTGCATCTTGTTGCGCTTTTAAATCAGGTTCAAATGCATCAATTGCGCCCGCAATCCATGTTGCAGCTTCTTCTTCATAATCTACGTCTAAATCAGCACGTTGATATATAGTTTGCGCGCCGAGTTTATTTAAACGCTCTTCAAAGTCTTTTGCTGTTTGGCAGAAAAACTCATAGCTAGAATCACCTAAACCAATAACAGCTATTTTTACATCATCTAGTTTTGGTGCTTTTTTAGTGGCTAAAAATTCGTGAAGTGTTTCTGCGTCCTCAGGTGGCTCACCTTCGCCGTAAGTAGATACAACGATAGTTAAAAACTTTTCTTTTTTCAGGGCTGTTGGTTTGTAATCTGACATGCTAACAAGCTTAACTGCTAAGCCGCGCGACTCAGCCTGCTCTTTCATTTTGCTTGCTACGCCTTTTGCGTTACCCGTTTGCGAACCATATAAAATAGTTAGCGCTGCTGCATCACCCGCAGCCGGTACGCTAGCAGTAGGAGCACCTAATGCAGCTGAGTTAGCATTAGCAGCTAAATAACCGCTTACCCATGCTTGTTGAATTGGATTAAGCTCAGCCACTAAACCTTGCAGCTTTTGTACTTGATCTTGCGATAGCGGGCTTGCCGCAGCATTTAGTTGACCTAACAACATGAATCGATTCCCCATAACCCTGAAAATTAAACACAACACACTTTGTGTATTGTTAAAAATGAGTTTTACCTCATCCAGAGCGTATCTGTTGAGGTTTTCTAAGTATCTAGGATAACGGGCTCTGCATAGATAAAAAAAGAATAGAATCTGCTTTGATATTCCATTTAGTTATTAATTTATAAAAACACCTTCAAAAACAGATTAAAGGGCGATTATTGCCTTTTACAGCACTTTAAATTAACAATTTTGTAACCTAACTAATGTAGGGTATATTCCTCATTCAAAATAAAAATAGGAACAACTATGTTACACGGGAAATATAAAAATAAACTACTTAGTACCGCATTGTTACTTGGCTCATTACCTGTAATGGCCAATGTAGCTAATGGCGGCTTTGAACAATGGACTGGCAATACACCTAGTTCTTGGAGCACTATTGATAGCGGAATTGCTTTATCTCGCTCAACCAGTACAGTTAAAAGTGGTAGTAGCTCTGCTGCTGTCAATGTAACAACAGGATCGCAAAGTAACACTGATTTACTACAACAAGTTGCTGTAAAAGCAGGTAAAACCTATAACTTTTCGGCTGATGTTTACCACACCGAAGGTAAAATTAAAGCTCGCTTGTATGTAGATGGTTATCAAGGCTATTCAAATCAAGCACAAACTAACCAATGGCAAACAGTTAGCCATAGCTATACAGCAAGCAGTAATAAAACAATTAGTGTTGGCCTTAGGTTTTACGATGTAAGTGGATTTGATGGCAGCGAAACCGTATACGTAGATAACTTTTTACCAAACGCTGATGGCAGCGCATCAACAAGCTGTACTGACAATAGCCTCATCTTAACGCTTAGTACCGATAATTACGGTAGCGAAACTAGCTGGGCCGTTAATAACAATCAAGGTAGTGCTGTTGCTAACGGCAGTGGTTACGCATCAAACACTCAGTATGATGAGCAAATATGCCTAACTGATGGAACTTACACACTTGTTATTAACGACAGCTACGGCGATGGCATGTGTTGTTCAACAGGTAATGGCAGTTATGCACTTAAGCAAGGCTCTACCACATTTGCTAGCGGTGCAAGTTTTAATAATACAGACAGCACAGCATTTACTTTAGGTAGTGGCTCTGGTGATGGCGGCGGGACCAACCCAACACCCACTGGCTACTATGTTACTGCTCAAGGGTTATCGGGTTATGCACTAAAAACTGAGCTTTATAATATTATTAAAGATCATAATGCACAGGGTTACTCGGCTATTTGGAATTTTTACGACTCATCAGCACGTGATACATACTTTGAAAACGATAACAGCATTTTAGATATGTATAGCGAAAAACCAAACGGCTCAGATAGCTACAATTATGCTGCGGTGAGCGATCAATGTGGTAACTATAGTGGAGAAGGCGGCTGTTACAACCGTGAACATTCATTTCCTAAAAGCTGGTTTGGCGGCACTATTGAGCCAATGAACTCAGATGTGCATCATATTTACGCAACCGACGGTTATGTAAACTCAAAACGTAGTAACTTCCCATTTGGTGAAGTAGCAAGCGCTTCATTTACATCAACTAACGGAAGTAAATTAGGTTCTGCCGCAAGTTCATTAAATTACTCAGGTACTGTATTTGAGCCAATTGACGAATTTAAAGGTGACTTTGCTCGCGCTTATTTTTACATGGCAACGCGCTACGAAAATGTAATAGGCACTTGGCAAACCAAAACGACCTCAAGTAATGCAGTGCTTAATGGTTCAAGAAACCAAGTATTCGAGAACTGGGTTGTAGCCATGCTGCTTAACTGGCATAACAGCGATCCTGTAAGCCAAATGGAACTTGACCGTAACCAAGCAGCGTTTGAATTTCAAGGCAATCGTAACCCGTATATCGACCACCCTGAATTTGTAGAAATGATTTGGTAAAAGTTAGCAGTTAAAACAAAAGCCTTTGCAAATGCAAAGGCTTTACCTTTTAGTGTGTAATATTTTTTAGAAATATGATGGTTTAAGCTAATTATAAGAAACAGCTGCGATAAGTGATTTTTCAGCTCTGTTTTTCATCAACGTTAAAAGTGAATGATGAAAATCTTGAAATATCACCTCCCCCCATATTCGCGAATAAACACCAAAATTTGTATTATCTTGCACGGTCGTTTTTAACGTTAAAATCGTATTGCCGCTTTTATCTTCACTTAACTCATATCCACCGTAAAGAGGTGAAAAGTATTCACCGCCTAGTTTTACGTGTTTATCGAGTGCGTCATCGGGGATAGCATCAGGGTCTATATCAAATCTATAATGCATCAGTTTATTTGGTTGCCAGTCGGTTATTACTTCTTTAAACACAACGCCTTTTTGCCAAGTACTTGTGCGAACAGCGCCTATACCGCTAGCATTCATACTTGCCTTTAATGGCTTTGGTACACCAATTAATTGAGTGAGTGAAAAAGGCACTTCCTGTGGTTTTATGTCACTCACATTAGCTAACTGCTGCCACACAACATTGATGGGCGCGTTAATAGCTATTGAATTTGTTACTTCGTATGTTTTTGATAAATGTAAAAAATTAACTTCAATAGGTGAGAGCAATATAGGCAACAACGCGATTGATAATAACGAGCTATTCGCTTTTTTCATTTTGCGCTTTCTAACAAAGCCCGCAAGTAATCCACCAATGCTGGCAAAAAACATAAAAGCAGGCAAAGCCATTGCCACACAAATGCTCCCTTCAAGCAAAGTAATTACACTTACAAATAAAAAAACAAAAATAGGCTGCCAAGCAATCGTGATCATTTGCCTTTTAGTTAATGCCTTTGATTCGTTGTACTCAAAGTGAATACGAATATAGCCAATAGCAACAGGCACTAAAAACATAAATGATATAGAGACTAAGCTACCTAAATTGTAAGCATTGACTAGCTCTACAAACAGCCGCATAAATATGCCGTAAAGCGTACCAAGTAAAATACCAATTGATTTAGGGGAGTTGAGTTGCATCTCTATTCTTTATTGTTGTTATTAACAACCCGAAAGTAACAGAAGTATTATTTCACCACAAATAAAACGAAATTAACGGCTGCTGTAAACAAATAGCTTGAAATATAGCGGCTTTAACAACCACTAAGACTAAAGGATAATAACCTGCCATTAACACGATACTATTCTGCAAACAGTCCTTCACCCCTTTAAAATAAAACGCAAACATTTGATTTATAATATTTTTAATCTATATCTGTAATTTTATAATTTTTAACGTAAAGCTGTTTTTCAGATTAACTGTATTAAAAACAACCATGCACGACCTTTTGCCTATACATCCCAGCCTAAAAGCTGATTTACCCTGCATGTTCAATATTCATTTGCTTTAACAAAAGCCGTATTTATTTGACTAAGCAACAATGTTGCAGGAGAACGCATGCAAACTACACCGCCCGGTGATGCACCATCAAACACGCACAAGGATGCTCAAAGCTACGAGCAACTTCACAAGCCGAGTTCAGAGTTTAATACTCGCGACGAGTATCTCGAACATGAATTACAAATTATGCAGCCTAAACGTTGGCGTCCTAATTTACCGTTTAGAGATTACCGATTTGAATTTGAAGACACCATTCCAGCAATGGCCGGTACTATTGGTAAAGTGGTTATGGTGGGCGCTATTGCAGCAACATTTGCGGCACCTCTTGGTTTAGGCGATGCGTTTGTTTTAGAAAATGTGCGTTACGAATTACTCATTGTTTCTATTTTTATCATTTTGTTTTCAGGCTTTATTTTACCAACAGCCAACTTGGCTGGCACTCACGGCCCGCTTATTCCGTTAATTCCTATTGTAGTTGCAGCTGGCGGCCATCCTATGGCGTTTGGCTTACTCATTGGTGCCTTTGGTTTTATTTTAGCCATAACCAAGGGAGGAAGTATGCTCGCGCGCCTAACCAGTAAAGGTGTGTGTGGCGGACTACTTATTTATTTGGGCTTTATTGGCACTATTTCGCAAGTTAAAAAGCTGTTTGCTTGGGCTGAAGCCATTGATATGGCACACATTGCATTTATTGTTATTTTAGCCACCATTTTATTGTATGCACTTTTAGAGCACTTTAAAAAGCGCTGGTTAGCGGTGCCATTGAGTTGCCTTATTGGTGGCGTGGTTGCCTTTGCTTTAGGTGCACCGTTTGAGTTTCATACTGCACCGGGTTTACCAAATATGAACCCAGCATACTGGTGGGGCGAAAACACAGGTTGGATGCTTGGCCTACCAACACTTGAAAGCTTTGTTGTTGTACTACCTTTCGCTGTACTTGCTGTCGCTATGTGGTCACCTGATTTTTTAGGTCATCAAGTATTTCAAAAAATAAGCTATCCGCAACGCACCGAAAAAGTACAAATGAATATCGACGACACCATGCTAAGTGCATCAGTTAGACAAACATTTGGCTCACTTGCCGGTGGTGCTAACTTTGCCTCGTCTTGGGGTACTTATATTGTGCCTGCCGCTATTGCTAAGCGCCCTATTCCTGCTGGCGCTATTTTAACTGCATTATTTTGTATTATTGCTGGTTTATGGGGCTACCCTATGGATTTAGCAATTTGGCAGCCTGTGCTCTGTGTAGCACTTATTGTGGGCGTGTTTATCCCACTACTTGAAGCTGGCATGGAAATGACGCGCGAAGGTAAAACAACGCAATCAGCCGCTATTGTGGTATTTGCTTCGACCTTAGTTAATCCGGCTTTTGGTTGGTCGCTTACTATGTTACTTGATAACTTAGGACTGATTGGCTGTAAAGAGCGCAGCGCTGAGCTAACTAAAATGAGCCGCTGGGTGATTCCACTTATTATGTTTGTGTTACTTACCACTGTAATGGCAATTGTAGGTATGTTACCTGGTATACCGGCGTTAATGGCTGACTTTAGGCATTAACCTTTAGCTACCACATCTAATATTTACCCACAAAAAAGCACGGCAATTGCCGTGCTTTTTTACGTGTAATAAGTGTTCTAAAGGAGCTTTGATCAAACTCCTTTTTACTGATCATTACTTTGGCTACTAGATTACTCGCCATTATTAATCGTGTAATGTATATCTAAAATTTTTAAGGATGAAAGTAGGTCGGGTGAATAAATTAAACAATCAAAATAATTATTTTAAAAATACAGAAGTTGAAGGTAATAAACGCCTAGTTACAATTAGTGTTAGTAGAAATAATATAATTATAAAAAATGGTATAGGACGCTTTAAGCGGGGTCCCTATAAAGGAGCTTCCTTATCATTAAGTCCAGAAGAAATAACAACCCTTTATCAAGTTGGCACCGTTGTTGGTGGCTATATTATTGGAACAATCACAACTAACTATTTCACAAAAAAAGGAGCTCAGGCGTCTAGAGGAACAAGTAAAATATGCAATTTTAAAAAGCCTCTATATAAAAAAATTTGTGGTAAGCCCCTTTATTTTCGTAATGAAGCTTTAGATATAAATGGTAGAACAATTGAAATTTTTAGGTGTGATGACGGCCATGAGTACATACAACCAGTGATATCTGCTATGAAACTCCCTCATAAAAAAACGCGAACTTAGCCGCGTTTTATTATTTAATTACTTTTAAGCAATTACTGCCAAGGGCGCTCAGCAGCAAGTTGCTTTTCAAACGCATCAATTTGTGGATTTAGCGTTTCGGTTACACCGATAAAATCTAAGCCACTTAATAAGCGCTCTTTTACTTCTTTACTAATATCAAAGTTAATTGGCGCAAATTTACTGCTTGTTAGTGTTTGATTTTCAAGATCGATTTCAATGTTTATATCGTCATGCTGTTCGCTAAGTACAAACAACTGCTCAAGCGTATCGGCAGGTAACGCTATGGCTAACATTTGGTTGTTACCACAGTTATTAAAGAAAATATCTGCAAAGCTTTCAGCTAAAATCACTTCAAAACCGTATTGCTTAAGTGCCCATGGTGCATGCTCACGAGATGAGCCACAGCCAAAGTTATCGCGCGTTAATAATATTTGCGCGCCTTGGTAACACGGGCGATTTAAAATAAAGTCAGGGTTTGGCTCGTCGTTATCTAGGTAACGCCAATCATAAAACAATGCCGCATCAAAGCCTTCGCGGCTAGTTGATGTTAAAAACTGCTTAGGAATAATTTGGTCAGTATCTACATTGTTTTTATCAAGTGGGGCCATTAAGCCACTAAAAAATACGCTCATTAGGCTTCTCCTCTAATATCAACAAAGTGACCATGTATTGCAGCAGCTGCGGCCATTGCAGGGCTAACTAAATGGGTACGCCCGCCACGACCTTGGCGACCTTCAAAGTTACGGTTAGAAGTAGATGCACAACGCTTGCCTGCTCCTAGGCGGTCATCGTTCATCGCTAAACACATAGAACAACCTGGTTCGCGCCATTCAAAGCCAGCGGCTTTAAAAATATCGGCTAAGCCTTCGTCTTCAGCTTGTTTTTTAACTAAACCAGAACCCGGTACTATTAACGCTTCAATGCCGGCTACCACATGTTTGCCTTCAACAATTTTTGCAGCTGCGCGTAAATCTTCAATGCGGCTATTTGTACATGAGCCAATAAATACCGTGTCTACTTTCGCGCTTGATAATTTATCGCCCGCTTTTAAATCCATGTATTTAAGCGCGCTGCGAATAGCATCGGCTTTAATTAAATCTGGTTCTTGGTCTGGATCTGGTATGCACTCATCAACACCAATTACTTGCTCTGGGCTTGTGCCCCAGGTAATTTGTGGCTGAATGTCGTCGGCATTTAGCTCAACAACTAAATCAAAGTGTGCGCCTTCATCCGTTTTTAATGTTTCCCAATATTCAACGGCTGCATCAAAATCAGCGCCTTTAGGTGCAAACGGGCGACCTTTTAAGTAATCATAAGTAATTTGGTCAGATGCAATCAAACCGGCCTTTGCACCCATTTCTATACTCATATTACATAGCGTCATACGCGCTTCCATCGAAAGCGCTTCAATGCCTGCACCACAAAATTCAGCGACATAACCCGTGCCACCAGCAGTACCTAACTTACCAATTACCGCCATAATTAAATCTTTAGCCGTAACCGTTGGACGCAATACACCATTAATTTGAATTTTTAATGATTTCGCCTTTTTTTGCTGTAGCGTTTGCGTTGCTAATACGTGCTCAACTTCCGATGTACCAATACCATGCGCTAATGCGCCAAACGCACCATGCGTAGAGGTATGGCTATCGCCACATACAATGGTTGTGCCAGGCAAAGTAATACCTTGCTCTGGGCCCATTACGTGCACAATACCTTGATTAATTGAGTTTAAATCGTAAAGCACAATACCAAACTCTTTACAGTTTTTATCAAGCGCCATTAATTGGTTTTTAGATACTTCACTTGCTGCATCGAGCGAGCGGCTTTTAGTCGATACGTTATGATCCATAGTTGCAAAGGTTTTTTCTGGGCAACGTACAGTACGGTTTTTTTCACGCAAGCCTGCAAAAGCCTGCGGAGAAGTAACTTCATGCACTAAATGGCGGTCAATATAAAGTAAGTCGGTTTGCTCGTTTATGCTGGCAACGGTATGTGCTTGCCAAATTTTGTCGTATAACGTTTGGGCCACTTGCTAATTCCCTAATCTGTTTGAGTTGCAGCATAACGGTGCTGCAACTTTAATATGTTATTAAATGCGTGAAACGATGGCTGCTGCCACATCGCTTGTGCTGTAACCTGCATTTGGATATATATCTGGTGTACCAACGCCTGCTTCTACGGCTTCTGCTACTGCTTTTTCAATGGTGCGTGCAGCTTCGTCTTGTCCTAGCGAGTAACGTAGCATTAATGCGGCACTTAAAATTTGTGCTATTGGGTTTGCAACGCCTTTACCTGCAATATCTGGCGCTGAGCCACCCGCTGGCTCGTATAAGCCAAAGCCCGATTGGTTCAAGCTTGCCGATGGTAATAAGCCCATTGAACCTGTGATCATGGCGCACTCATCTGACAAAATATCGCCAAATAAGTTATCGCAAAGTAGTACATCAAACTGGCTAGGCTGCTTAACTAACTGCATAGCCGCGTTATCTACGTATATGTAGTCTAAGCTTACTTCTGGGTAGTCTTTGCTTACTTCGGTTACTACTTCGCGCCATAATACGCTTGATGCTAATACATTGGCTTTATCAACAGATGTTACGTGGTTACTACGTAGCTTTGCAGCTTCAAAAGCAAAGCGGGCAATACGTTCAATTTCTTTTCGTGAGTATGTTTGCGTATCAAATGCAAACTCTTCTGCGCCTTCACCACTGCGGCCTTTTTCGCCAAAGTAAATGCCGCCAGTTAGTTCGCGCACACATAAAATATCAAAGCCTTTTTCGCTAATATCTGCGCGAAGTGGCGACGCTGCACTTAATGCAGGTAATAATTGTGCAGGGCGTAAATTACAAAACAAACCAAAGTGCTTACGAAGCGGCAATAACGATGCGCGCTCCGGTTGCTCATTTGGTGGTAAGTTTTCCCATTTAGGACCGCCTACCGAACCAAATAAAATAGCGTCTGAGTTTTCACACGCAGTAAGCGTGCTCTCTGGTAATGCTTTACCAAATTCGTCAATGGCTGCACCGCCAATTGCATAATGCTCGCGGTTTAGGGTAAAACCAAACTTATTGCTTACAGCATCAAGTACTTGCTCTGCTGCTGCCATTACTTCTGGGCCAATACCGTCGCCAGCTAATACCGCAACGCTGTAGTTTGTTTTACTCATCCTGCTTTCCTTTGTTGTTTTAAATCAGACACCTTTTGTGCACGATAAATTAAGTTATAAACACGGATCATGGCGCGTACCGACGCTTCAACCACATCCGCTGCAATGCCCGCACCGTGATAAGGTCGGCCATTATATTTAGCTATTATATTTACTTGCCCTAATGAGCTTGCACCTTGGCCTGTCGCTTCTAAGTTATATTCAATCATTTCAACGCTCATACCGGTTAAGCGCTCAATAGCTGCAAACGAGGCTTCTACTGGGCCATTGCCCGTCGCGGCTTCTTGTTTAGCTTCGCCATCAATACGCATGCCAATGGTAGAGCTTGCTACCGATTGTGAGTTAGAGGCTGAGTTAACAAATTCTAATTGGTATTTTTCGTCTTTGTCGTTAATTTGATTAAAGTAAATCATTGCCTCAAGGTCGTAATCGTATACGGTGCCTTTTTGGTCAGCCAACTCAATAAAGCTTTTATATAAGCCATCCATATCGTAATCAGATTTTTGATAGCCTAACTCTTCTAAACGATGCTCAATAACATGACGACCCGAACGCGAAGTCATATTTAATTGGTTGCTTGGCACACCAACGCTTTCTGGCGACATAATCTCATAAGTATTTTGCGCTTTTAATACACCATCTTGGTGAATGCCAGAACTATGTGCAAAGGCGTTTTCGCCAACAATTGCTTTATTTGGTTGTACTGGCATATTACAAATTTTAGCCACTTGACGAGATGCGCGGTAAATTTCTTCACTTTTAATATCTGTGTATACTTTTAAGTGGTCGTGGCGCATTTTCATGATCATCGCCACTTCTTCAAGTGAGCAGTTACCAGCACGTTCACCAATGCCATTAATAGTACACTCAATTTGGCGTGCGCCGGCTTGCACTGCTGCCACCGAGTTTGCTACTGCTAAACCTAAATCGTTGTGGCAATGCACACTTAAGCGCGCTTTATCAATATTTGGCACGTTATTCATTAAATGGCGGATCATAGCGGCGTATTCGTCTGGCGTTACAAAACCAACGGTATCTGGCAAGTTAATAGTTGAAGCTCCAGCATTAATTGCCTGCTCAACAATTTTACATAAATCCCAATGCGGCGTACGACCAGCATCTTCACACGAAAACTCAACATCATCAGTATAGTTACGTGCCAATTTAATTGATTTAACGGCCATTGCTGTTGCATCGTCTAGGCTCATACGTAATTTATGTTCAAGGTGCAAAGGGCTTGTAGCAATAAAAGTATGAATACGGCTTTGCTGAGCTGTGCGAAGTGCTTCGCCACAGGCTTCAATGTCTTTAGCAACTGAGCGCGCTAAACCACAAATAATCGGGCCTTTTACTTCGGTTGCAATACGTTGCACCGAGCGAAAATCAGCAGGGCTCGAAACCGGAAAACCCACTTCCATCACATCCACATTCAAGCGGCTAATTGTATGTGCTAATTGAATTTTATCATCTTCAGTAAGGCTTGCTTTAAGCGCCTGTTCGCCATCACGTAAGGTGGTATCAAAAATCCATACTTTATCTTGCTCTTGCATAACTGCCCCTCATTCCTATGTTACCCAAATTTCAATTAATCCCAGCCGCGAGATAAAAAAAACCCCGCAATTGCGGGGTTTTTAGTGTTCAACTCGATGCAAACACACTAATCCCCGCTTACTTGCCATAGCAGTAAGAGGTTAAGTTTTAGTGTAATTAAACGAATAATATGCATCTTGTTTTCTTGTGTGTGTGTTCAGTGAAGCCTATTTTTAACATTCATAGCCGCACCAAGCAAGCATAAATATTCCACATAATAGATTTAAAAACGATTCAATTGGGTTTTTTAATTTAACATAGGTCAACATAGGGAATTAAAATAACAAATACGCAACTAGTGGCGCTTAAATTAATAAGCACTGCAATATACCGTGCTTATATTAACTTTTTGCAATTTTTTTAAGCTATGCCTCTTTATTCGTTTCTCTTACGTAATGCGACGCACCGCGAGTAATATAACGTAATTGCCAAATAACGCGCTCAATCAATTCGTCGCGTTGTAGCCCTTCTATGTCGAGCGCTTCTGCGCCGGCATTAAATACCAGAGTGACCATAGATTCAGCCTGAATATAGGCATGCATGGAGTTACATTTGGTTTCGCTTTCTAAATAATGAGCCAGCTCTAAAATAAAATGTTTTACCTCGCGCGCTACTGCGGCTCTAAATGCTTTAGACGTACCAGAGCGTTCTCGTAGCAATAATCTAAATTGGTTACTTGAGTTATCAATAAACTCCATAAACGTAACCACTGAGGTGTTTATAACACTGCCGCCATCGTTTGCTATGCGCCTACGTGCTTGACGCATTAGTTGGCGAAGAGTTAAACCTGCTTCGTCTACCATGGTTAAGCCAAGCTCATCCATGTCTTTAAAATGACGATAAAAAGAAGTTGGGGCAATACCGGCTTCTCGCGCAACTTCGCGTAAACTTAAATTAGAAAAACTATGATCAGCACTCAGCTGATTAAATGCCGCCTCAATTAAAGCCTGTCGTGTTTTTTGTTTCTGTTGCGCTCTAACACCCGACATCAACAGCTCCTAGAATGAATTTATGTGAATTTTTAGTGAAAATGTGCCTAATTCCCTAGTCTAATACTTGACGCCAAGAGTTTGAAATACTATTTTAGCTTACAGTTGTACGCTGAGATTGAGAATTATGAATAAACCACCGATTATTTGGACAAACGTCCTGTTTTTTAGCCTAACCTTTTTGGCGGCTGCCACCCTTGTACCTTGGTACGCTATTAGCTACGGATTTACCAGCGCGCATTGGATTGCTTTTGTAGGCTGCATGTTTTATGCGGGCTTATCTATTACTGCCGGTTACCACCGATTATGGGCACATAAAACCTATAACGCACACCCTGCGGTTGAATTTATTTTTGCGCTTGGCGGTGCTTTTGCACTACAAAACAGTGCTTTGCACTGGAGTAGCGATCACCGTGTACATCACGGCCAAGTTGACGACCCAATAAAAGACCCTTACGCAGCTACTAATGGCTTTTGGTACAGCCATATTGGCTGGATGTTACGTGACTACCAAGGCGATAGCTATAACGACTATAGTAATTGTCGTGATTTACAACGAAATAAAGTCGTTACGTGGCAACATAAGCACTACTTAAAACTAGCTATTGCTATGAACGTAGGTTTGCCACTCGCACTAGGCTTAATGGTAGGTGATGTATGGGGTATGTTAATTCTTGCAGGCTTACTACGCTTAGTACTAAGCCAACACTTTACTTTTTTTATTAATTCGGTTGCACATATTTGGGGTTCTCGCCCATACACCGAAAAAAATACAGCACGCGATAACGGCTTTTTAGCATTATTTACTTATGGCGAGGGTTACCATAACTTCCACCATATTTTTGCAAGCGACTATCGTAACGGTATTAAATGGTTTCATTACGATCCAACAAAATGGATGATTCGCTCTTTAGCAGCTGTTGGTTTAGCTAATAAATTAAAGCGTACGCCAGTTGAACGCATCGAAAAAGCGAAGGCCGAAACGCTAATGGGTAAAACGCAAACGCGTCTTGCAAAATTGCCTTTAGCGCAAGATAAGCTTACATTATTACAACAAGAGTACGATTTACTGCTGAAAAAACTGCAGAATTATTGTTCACTACAAAAACAAGTGTTAGAAGTTAAAAAAAATAACATGGCAAAGCAGTGTGAACGCTCAGCATTAATGGCACAATACCATGAGTTGGAAGCCGCCTGGGAAAATCAAAAACAGGCATGGCTAGCACTTAATGCGAGGTTATTAAAAGCCTCTTTTAATTAATTTAGGAGTGGCTGTGGCCAAACAACCAGAACAAAAAAAAGTACCCGTGACATACCAATATGATGCAATAATTATTGGCACGGGTCCTGGCGGTGAAGGTACCGCCATGAACCTTTCAAAAAATGACAAAAAAGTAGCGGTTATTGAACGCCAAGAAGCTGTTGGTGGCGGTTGTGTGCATTGGGGAACAATTCCTTCAAAAGCGCTTCGCCACTCTGTTAGCCGTTATATTGAATACAAAGCAAACCCGTTATTTAATGTTGGCGAGCGTCCTAGCCGCTTAACATTTCCTGATATTTTGCGTCATGCCAGTTCTGTTATTTCTAAGCAATCTAATTTACGTAGCAGCTTTTACGATCGCAACCGCATTCATATGTTTCAAGGTGATGCGAGCTTTGTAGATAAGCACACAATTGAAATAAAAAGAAATGATGGCTCAACTGAGCGACTAACTGCTAAAACAATTGTTATAGCGACCGGTTCACGCCCTTACCGCCCGCCTGAAGTCGATTTTACGCATTCTCGTATTTACGAAAGCGATACAATACTTGGCCTTGAACATGACCCTCATCGCGTACTTATTTATGGCGCTGGTGTAATTGGTTGTGAGTACGCTTCTATATTTAAAGGTTTAGGCGCTAAAGTTGATTTAGTTAATACACGCGACCGACTACTTGCTTTTATGGATGCTGAAATATCTGACGCGCTTAGCTATCACTTTTGGAACAGCGGTATTGTTATTCGTCATAACGAAGAGTTTGACCGAATAGAGACCCGTGACGACTGCGTTATTATGCATTTAAAATCAGGCAAACGCGTAAAAGCTGACTGTATTTTATTTGCTAATGGCCGTACTGGTAACACTGATACGCTAAACCTTGAAGCCATTGGTTTAAAAGCCGATAGCCGTGGCCAATTAAAAGTTAACGAAACATATCAAACAGAAATTGATAACGTTTACGCTGTAGGTGATGTAATTGGCTATCCAAGCCTTGCAAGTGCTGCGTTTGACCAAGGTCGCATAGCTGCTGATGCCATTGCGTGTGGTAACTGTGACGACCGCCTGATTGTTGATATTCCAGCTGGTATTTATACCATCCCAGAAATGAGCTCAGTAGGTAAAACAGAGCAAGAACTTACAGCCGCTAAAGTACCGTATGAAGTTGGCCGTGCACAGTTTAAGCATTTGGCTCGCGCGCAAATTGCTGGTACTGAAGTAGGTAGTTTAAAAATATTATTCCACACTGAAACCAAAGAAGTACTTGGCGTACATTGTTTTGGCGAGCGTGCCTCTGAAATTGTTCACATTGGCCAAGCCATTATGGAGCAAAAAAATGGTGGCAATAATATCGACTACTTTGTAAATACCACATTTAACTACCCAACCATGGCTGAAGCCTACCGTGTTGCGGCATTAAATGGTTTAAATCGCTTATTTAAATAAGTAGTTTTAAAAGCCTTTATAAATAGATAACAAAAAACCCGCAACTTAGCGGGTTTTTTACTTTTAAACAGTTTTAAAGTTTATTTAAGTAGCTATTACTTATGGTACTTAGCACTTAGCTCATGTACTGCATTAATGAATACACCAGCATTTTCAGGGTCTACATCTGGTGTAATACCGTGGCCTAAGTTAAACACGTGGCCATTGCCTGTACCGAAGTCTTCTAAAATAGTGCCTACTTCTTGGCGAATACGCTCTGGTGTACCGTGTAACATAGATGGATCCATATTACCTTGTAGAGCTACTTTATCACCCACACGGCGTTTAGCGTCGCTAATATTAATAGTCCAATCAAGACCAATTGCATCACAACCTGTTGCTGCAATAGCTTCAATCCATTGACCACCATTTTTAGTGAACAAAGTAACCGGTACTTTACGACCATCGTATTCACGAATTAAGCCATCTACAATTTTATGCATATATTGCAGTGAAAATTCGTTGTAATCGCGCGGGCTTAATACACCACCCCATGAGTCAAATACCATTAGCGATTGCGCGCCAGCTTTAATTTGAGCATTTAAATAATCAATAACTGAGTCAGCTAACTTATCGAGTAATAAATGAAGTGTTTGCGGCTCTGCAAACGCCATTTTTTTGATTTTACCAAATACTTTGCTGCTACCGCCTTCAACCATGTAAGTTGCTAGTGTCCAAGGTGAACCAGAAAAACCAATGAGCGGTACTTCACCCTTAAGCTCACGACGAATAGTGCTTACTGCGTTCATTACGTAGCCAAGCTCGTCTGTAGGGTCTAACTTTGGAATTTTTTTAACATCAGCAAGTGATGAAATAGGACGTTCAAATTTAGGGCCTTCGCCAGTTTCAAAGTAAAGACCTAAACCCATCGCATCTGGAATCGTTAAAATATCACTAAATAATATAGCGGCATCTAACGGGTAGCGACGTAGTGGCTGCAGTGTTACTTCACATGCAAGCTCAGCATTACGGCACAGGCTCATAAAATCGCCCGCTTGTGCACGTGTAGCGCGATACTCTGGTAAATAGCGTCCTGCTTGGCGCATCATCCATACCGGAGTTACATCAACAGGTTGTTTTGCAAGTGCACGTAAATAACGGTCGTTTTTTAATTCGCTCATGGCGTAAATGATCCTAAGACTTGTATAAATTGTGCAAGATTGTACCACCATATTCTCCGACCCTCTATTGCTTAGGGACGAAAACAGCTTTACCTAGAGGCAGATCAATATAATGGCGTGCTTTAATCCATTTTGACTATAAAGTAAGCAAAAAAGAATAACATTTAAAACTTTTTATTAATATGTTTGCAACATTACAAAAACCTTGTTATTGTTTGTCCCGCGTTAACAAAAAAAATAATAAAAATCTTAAAACAATAAAAATAAATGTTTTAAAATAATAACAATAAAAATCATCTCATAAAAATAAGAAAGCTTGTTATAACAAGTCACTGAAAGAAATTAGACCACCGTAACTGGTGGTTTTTTCTTGCCTAAAATAAAATCCCTCGCCTTAGATTATATAAAAAGGTACACCCCTCAAAGTAGCTCAACTTTACTTGTTGATATACTCGCAAATTAAATATATCTTGATGTACATAAACTTATTATATTCTAATTGAAAGACCAACCCAGCTAGGAGAACAGTTATGCTGACGCGTGTAGAAAAAGCTCAACAAAAATGGGGTGGTAGCCACACAGTAATTGATAAATGGCTAAACGAACGCCAAGACCTTATTGTACTTTATTGCAAAATTGCAGGTTTTACGCCGTACGAAAAACAAGATCAAGCATTGCCAGAGCCAAAACTAATTGAATCATTTTGCCAACTTTTAATGGATTACCTATCTGCGGGCCATTTTGAAGTGTATGACGATATAGCAAAAGCATGTGAAAAAAAGGGCTTACAGAGCCAAGAGCTTGCAAACTCTATTTACCCGCGTATTTCCAGTACAACCGACATAGCGTTAGATTTTAATGATAAGTACGCTGAAGTAGACAAAGAAGACTTGTTAAAGGGTTTTGATGATGACTTGTCTGTTATTGGTGAGGCATTAGAAGCACGCTTTGCACTTGAAGATGAGCTTATTGATAACTTGTTTTCTAATCACGCAAACTAATATGTTATTTACGCATATTAAAAAAGGGACCTAAGGTCCCTTTTTGCATTTACACAATAAGCTTATTATTGTGCTGGTGCTTCTTCATTTTGAATTTCAAGTAATTCAACTTCAAATACAAGTGTTGAATTAGCTGGAATCTTACCTAAGTCGCGGTCGCCGTAAGCAAGTTCTGAAGGAATAGTGAACTTGTACTTAGAACCCACTGACATAAGTTGTAAACCTTCAGTCCAACCAGCAATTACGCGGTTAAGAGGGAAAGTTGTAGGTTCGTTACGTGCATATGAGCTATCAAACTCAGTACCGTCTAATAAAGTACCTTTGTAGTGTACTTTAACTACGTCTGTTGCTACTGGCTTTTCGCCATCGCCTTCGCTAAGTACTTCATACTGCAGGCCAGACTCAGTTACTGTAACGCCTTCTTTTTTAGCGTTGTCAGCTAGGTATTTAACACCCGCTTCTTTGCTTTTTTCAGACTCTACTTTTGCTTTTTCTTCTTGCTTAGTACGTACTGATGTATCTAGTTCAGTTAATACTTCGCGAATTTTTTCTTCGTCAATTTTTGCATTACCAGCAAGTGCATCTTCAAAACCACGGATTAGAAGTGCTTGGTCTAGCTCAATACCAATTTCTGTTTTGTCTGCTAGGTCTTTATTTAAAAAGTTACCTACAGATGCACCAATACCGTATGCTTGTTGCTGTTCTACAGTGTCTAATTTAACTTCAGCTTGTTCTTTTTTTGCTTCTTGATTACAAGCTGTAAGCGCTAAAACTGACGCTGCAATCAATGACAATCTAATCGTCTTTTTCATTTTAAATCTCCGACACACTTTGCAGTTGTCATTTTAATGTATTATTACTAGTTAAAGATTAACGGCCCACATGATAGGCTGCTTGTTTAATGACTAAATTCCACATTGTTAGCTAAACTAAAAACATATCCAGTGATTAGACAAACAACCTAGGCATTTAACGCGTCCTAGTCTAACCTCTCAGTCACTAAGAGTTAAGGGGAAATACCTGTAATATGTCGATATTTCGTACTTTTTTAATCGTATTTAGCTGTTTTTTAGCCATCGCCTGTACCGATAAAAAGCAACACGCTGTAGCAAGTTACGAACATGCTGCACAAGGTGCGTTTTCATCAACACTTTCAAACGATGGTAAATACAGTTTGATCTCCTCTATCAACCATGGGGTCGCCCTGTGGGATAATCAACAGCAGGTACTAAAATACCAATGGTTTCAGCAGCAAGCTCAAGACAGTTTGGTATACGCCGTTGCTATTGCTTTTGATAACAGCGTGGCTGTTACCGCCGAAAAAACCACGTTTGCTGTGTGGGATATAGCCACAGGCAAAAATAAAGGTTATTACAAAATACAAAAAGCCAGTATTCGCGATATTGCTATTAGCAATCAAGGCCGTAGTGTTTTATACGGCCGTAGCGACGGCGTTGTCGTATTTGTAAACCTAGAAACCGGACGTCGTATTGAGTTTTTAGGTCATCAAGATAAAGTTAACACCGTTGACCTATCACCTAACGGACGCTACGCCTTAAGTGGCTCTAACGATTATGTTGCTTACTTTTGGGATACACGTACAGGGCAAGTAATTCATCGTTTTAATCACCCAACGCGTGTTACCCAAGTGACGCTCGATCCACAGGGTCGCTATGCGTTTACGGCCGACAGTATGGCACAAGCAAATGTATGGAAGCTGACTACAGGTGATCTTGTGAGTAAACTGAAGTATATTGCGCGTCAGAAAATTTTTACTGCTGTGCGTTTTAACGAACAAGGCACTTTGCTTGCAACCGGCTCGCCAAATAAGCGCGTAGATTTGTGGCAAATACTAAGCGGCGAAAAAATTCAAACTTGGCAGGTTACCCCGCGCGAAGGCAGTAAGCCTAAATCGGCGGTGGTGCTAGATGTGACATTTACAGATAACGGTAAGTCGTTGTTAACCGAAAGCTCCAGCGGTATCGCAGAGCGATTTATTATACGAGAGAATAATGAACACAATTGAACATCGCTTAATGGAACTTGAAGCCAAAGTGGCTTTTCAAGACGAAACGATTGAAGTTTTAAATGATGAAATAAAAGTGCATCAGCAACTTTTAGCAAAAATGAAACGCCAAACAGAGCTGCTAGCAGAAAAAATTAAAGAGTCGCAGTCATCATCGTCTATGATGTCTGAAGCACCTGAGCCGCCTCCACCGCATTACTAAAGCCGGTAAAAATTAGGCAATAAAAAAACCGGGTTAGTCGCCCGGTTTAAACACACCAATTACTTGTTCAAATTGGCGAGTCGACGCCTGAACAGCGTTATCGGGTTGCGCCATTTTATGACCGCACTCAACACACTCTACTTTTTCAACATCATGTTCTCTGTATAGCATCATAGTATCCATGGCTTTACACTCAGGGCACGATGCACCAGCAATAAATCGCTTCTTTTGTCTCACAACATTTTTCCTGTGGTTTGAACTGCCGTTATTTTATCGTATAACTTCACTTGTTGATACGCTTGATAAGAGCATTAAGTTCTATGTTATGATAGCGCCAACTTAACAAGGGCACAGCAAAGTAACGCATTCATGATCCAAATCTCAGAAATAGAACTACTTCGTGGCGGTAAAGCCTTATTAAAAAACGCATCAGCTACGTTATTTCCAGAGCACAAAGTAGGCCTTGTTGGCGCTAATGGCTGTGGTAAATCTACGTTATTTGGTTTACTAAAATCTGAATTGCAACTCGATGCCGGTAATTGCAGTATTCCAAAAGATTGGTCTATTGCCTCAGTAAAACAAGAAACCCCTGCCCTTGAAATAAGCGCCATTGACTATGTACTTCAAGGCCACCCAGAATACTATGCAATGCGTATAGCACTGCGTGAGGCCGAGAAAAACAACGATGGCGACACACAAGCCAAAGTACATATTCAGCTTGAAAACATTAAAGGTTACAGCATTGAATCAACCGCTGGTGAGCTATTACACGGCTTAGGCTTTGCTAATAACCTAATAGAAAACCCTGTAAGCTCGTTTTCGGGTGGTTGGCGTATGCGTTTAAACCTTGCCCAAGCATTAATACGCGACGCCGATTTACTACTTCTCGATGAGCCAACAAACCACCTTGATTTAGATGCCGTTTATTGGCTTGAACGCTTTTTACGTGCGTATACAGGCACCCTTGTGCTTATATCGCATGACCGTGAATTTTTAGATGCCGTGGTTGATCAAATTTGGCATGTAGATAAACAACTTATCAATGTGTACAAAGGTAACTACTCGCAGTTTGAACGCCAAAAAGCAGAGCGTTTATTACAACAACAAGCGATGTTTGATAAGCAACAAGATCAAATTGCGCACCTTGAGCAGTTTATAACGCGCTTTAAAGCAAAAGCCAGTAAAGCTAAACAAGCACAAAGCCGTGTAAAAGCGCTTGAACGCATGGAAAAATTAGCACCAGCACATGCCGACTCGCCATTTAACTTTGAGTTTGCAGAGCCAAAAGCATTACCAAACCCACTAATGACAATAGATAAAGCCAAAGCGGGTTATGGTGACGTCACCATTTTAAATAATATAGAGCTAAACCTAGTACCAGGCAGCCGAATTGCTTTACTTGGAAGAAATGGTGCGGGTAAATCAACGTTAATTAAACTGCTTTCTGGCGACTTAGAGCCACAAGCGGGCGAAGTTGTGCAGCACCATGGTTTAAATATTGGTTATTTTGCGCAGCATCAGCTTGAATCGCTTGATTTAAAAGCCAGTGCAATAACGCATATACAACGACTCGATCCTAAAGCTACTGAGCAATCACTACGTGACTTTTTAGGTGGTTTTGCCTTTATTGGCGATAAAGCCCTTGAGCCTGTAGCTCCTTTTTCGGGCGGCGAAAAAGCACGTTTAGTACTTGCCATGTTGGTATATCAAAAACCAAACTTATTACTACTCGATGAGCCAACTAACCACCTTGATTTAGAAATGCGCCACGCGCTTGTTATGGCCCTGCAAGGTTTTGAAGGCGCTATGGTTACCGTATCGCATGATCGCCATATGCTTAAAAATACCGCCGATGAGTTTTATTTAGTCGATGACGGCAAAGTAACGCAATTTGGTTACGACTTAGATGCGTATTATCAATGGCTACTTAACGCCAATAAAGAAGCAGTTAAAGCACAGCAAAGCGACGAACCTAAAGCTAATCCGGGCGTTAACCGAAAAGAGCAAAAGCGCTTAGAGGCTGAGTTTAGAAAAGCCACTCAGCCACTTAAAAAGCAAATTGAAAAGCTTGAAAAGCAACTCGATAAATTTACTGCAGAGCTTAGCGAAGTGGAAGTAGCCCTTGGCGACAACGAACTCTACAACGACGACAACAAAGCCAAACTCAAAGAGTTATTGGCCAAGCAAGCAACGCTTACGCCTAAACTTAACGACATTGAAGAAGAGCTACTGATGGCACTTGAAGAAATGGAAGAAAAAGAACAGGCATTCGCCGATGAACTTGCTCAATAGCGACCATTTTTGGCAATTTGCGTGCACCCTGTACGCAAAGCCTGCTCAACAAACAACCTTGCTGGCACTACAAAACCAGCAAGGTAAAAATGTAAATTTGTGCTTGTTACTGCTTTATTTAGACTCATTAAATTTAAGCGTTAACGCCGAGCAATTAAGTACGTTAATAAACGTAATTTATGAGTTTGATAACCAAGCTTTGCAACCGCTACGTGCTGCACGTAGCTATTTAAAAACGAACCAAAATACAATAAATGATTACGCCACAATACGCGAAGAGTTACTAAGCGCTGAGCTAAAACTTGAAAAACAACAGCAACATATGTTGATTGAAGCAGTAAATGAGTTTGAATTAATCGAGCATACAGAACCAAACAATATTGAGCTATATGTGGAAGTATAGTTTGAATTATTATTGTTTTAAGCAGTTTAAGAGTATGAAGTAAATAATGAAGTGGTAGTAAAAAAACTACAGATACAAGTAGTCCTAATATTTTACTAATTAAGCTTACAGTAATATTAACCTCTTAGGTTTAACAATTTCTAATATCATTCACTAAATCAAAGTCTTTAATTGATAATTTAATAAGTTCTTTCGCCACTTGATCTAAAAAATAATTTACATTTTCAATAGATTTTAAAATCTTGTAGTCCTTAGAAAAATCATATTTTTGACCATGAGCAATATCACTTCTTAATCCATATAACTTTGCCCATAGCTTTGGATATCCTATTTCTTCAAAAAAAACATGATATTTTATCGTATTATCAAATCGCTTAGATAATAGGTTTATCTTATGTTTAATTTGATGAGTTACTGAATCTAGAGTTTCAGTTAATCGAGGCTTGTGAGCGATTAGTGATTCAATTATAGAGAATAGTGATAATGTTAGTAATTTAGAGCCTACATCTAAACTTCCTGATGAAGAATACAACTCTAAAACAAATTCAATCTTTTCATATTTGGTTTGCTCACGGCCTATAAAATTATATAAATTTTTTAGTTTTTGAAGTTCAGCTGTACTTACTTTTTGAGATACCTTTCGTGACTGTTCTGCAAGTAATTCAATTTGGGAATGACCGCCATATAAAACACTTTTGCCTTCCCTTTTTTGATTGGGCCCTTTGTACATAAAAGTCGAACCAAATTGTAATTTAGGATTAATTAGCGTAGAAACTTTACCAAGTGTAAACACTTGTGAATTAGAACCATTAAAAGCAATGACCCAACATCTTGTTTTATTACTTTGAGCATATATGATCTTTTTAGTGCCCTTATCTTCAACTTCTATAGCCTCTTCATTAAATGGAACGACCCAACGGGCTGCTGAGCCATACGCTTCTTTTAAATGCTCATTTAGCTGTTCGATCTCCGATGAAGTTGCAGATCGAAGTATCATATTTTCTGACAACATAAAAGGTAAGTCGATTTCTTCGAAATAAACATTGCTAAATATGAATGCAATTCCACTTAGTTTCATAATTTATCCAGCCCCTTATTAATTTCTGCACAATTCTCATAAGTATATATAACCTTTTTCTTCACATCAAAACCTAGCATCAACATAACCTAACTAAACAATCATCCCTGTATCTTGATAAATAATTATAATATTCTAGGTATAGCTGCTAGAACTTCAGCAAATCAACCTACTACCTAGCTAATCACACTTAAAATATGATCTAAATCAACTTAGATTCGCTCCTACATCTGCTTATGTAAATAACTTGATCTCGATCACGTTGGGCCTTCTAAACACCGCTTATGATTAACCCATCAACAACGAGGGGAACAAATCATGAGCGTATTCTTTAGAGATTTTTTTACAGATCCAGTTTTATTTATGTCTTTTGGGTTTTTAACTATCGTTGTTTCTTTGTGTATCTTTTTTGCTTTTTTCTTTCTGAAAAAAATACATGATGCAGAAATTCCTGACCAAAATTAAGCACGACGCACTAAAGCGCCTTATTAGTTTACTAGTTAGGCGCTTTTTATTTTCTGAAGCGAAAAATTTGATACACTAGCTTTTCGTTTAATACAAAGTGCGTAGTACAAACATGATCTCTCAGTTCAAACCAGCATGGTGGATGACCAATCGTCACGTTCAGACCATAATGCCGCGTTTTTTCCGCCCATTTCACCACACTCGCTACGAACTTGAGCAACTTGATACACCTGATGGTGACTTTATTGAGCTCGCATGGTCACTTCCACATAACGAAACAGCTCCACTTGCCGTTGTTTTACATGGCCTTGAAGGCAATATAAATAGCTTTTATGCCAAAGGCATGATGAAGGCGTTAAAAAAACAAGGTTACGCAGTGGTGCTTATGCACTTTAGAAATTGCTCAACTGAAGTAAATCGCCTACCTCGCGCTTATCACAGCGGTGACACCGCCGATTTAGCCTTTTTTATAAATCACTTAAAGCTGCAATTCCCTGAGCGCACTATGGTCGCTGTAGGTTTTTCGTTAGGCGGTAACGTACTGGCCAAATACTTAGGTGAACAATCACAAGCATGCCCACTAAGTGCTGCAGCGGTGGTATCGGCGCCTTATGATTTGTCGTCATCAAGTGATGTTATTCGTAAAAGTTTAGGTAAAATTTATCAAAAGTATTTGCTCGATCGCATGAAAAAGTCGATGCAACGTAAATTGCCGCAAATTAAGCAGCAAATTCCTATAACTACCGATCAATTAATGAATATTGATGATTTATTAGAGTTTGATAACCAACTTACAGCACCGTTACACGGTTTTGAAAATGCTCACGATTACTATCGTAAAGCCAGTGCCATGCCGTACTTAAAAGATATCGCTATACCCACACTTATTATTCATGCCAAAGACGACCCAATGCTCTCAATTAAGGCCGTACCGAGTAGGCAAGATGTAAGTGAGCATGTTACGCTGCGCATCTCTGACAAGGGCGGACACGTTGGTTTTATTAGCGGTAAAAATCCGTTTAAGCCCATATTTTGGTTAGAGAAAGCCGTGCCATGCTATTTTGGGCAACATGTTTTAGGCAACGCAAACAAAGAGCAATTATGATTATCCCTTTTGAACAACTCGATAAAGATACACTATACAACCTAATAGAAAGCTATGTACTGCGCGAAGGCACTGATTATGGTGAAGTAGAAGCAAGCATTGAATCTAAAGTTAACCAAGTTAAGCTACAGCTTAAAAATGGCGAAGCAATGGTGTTTTTCTCTGAATTACATGAGTCTGTAACTATCATTTCGAAGGGCGAATTTAAAGCGCTGCAAAGTGAAGAGCATCAAGCAGAGTCGTTTGATTAGCACTTGTAACTTTTGAATTGAACGTACACAATGGCTTTTTACCCAAAGAGCCAAAACATGATAAAACTCAGCACTCTAGTGGTAGCCGTATCACTAGCATTAACTAGTCAAGTCCATGCAGAACAATCAATAACAGCATCCGACAAAGCAATTAAACTCGCTAAAGACACCATTTTAATTGATACCCATATCGACGTACCTTATCGAATTCACGAAAGCTGGGTTGATGTAACTAAAGCGACAACTGATGGCGATTTTGACTACCCTCGCGCTGTAAAAGGCGGTTTAAACGCACCGTTTATGTCGATTTATATTCCTGCGCATTTGGAATTTGAAGGTAAAGGAAAAAGCTACCAACTAGCCAATCAAATGATTGATAGTATGGAAGCTATAGCCCAGCGCGCACCCGATAAGTTTGCTATTGCCAGCTCAAGCACTGATATAGAAGAGCAGTTTAAGCAAGGTAAGCTGTCTATTGCAATGGGTATGGAAAATGGATCTCCTATCGAAGGAGATATGAAAAACCTTCAGCACTTTTACGACCGCGGTATTCGCTACATCACGCTAGCGCACTCGCAAAGCAACCATATTTCAGATTCGTCTTATGATATTCGCCGCAAATGGAAAGGTTTAAGCCCATTTGGTAAAAAGCTAATTACTGAAATGAATAATATTGGTATGTTAATCGACGTTTCTCATATTTCTGATGATGCGTTTTATCAGGTTATGGATCTCTCTAAAACACCCGTAATTGCCTCTCATTCATCACTTCGTAAATATACTCCTGGCTTTGAGCGTAATATGAATGACGATATGTTATTAGCACTTAAAGAAAATGGCGGTGTTATTCAAATCAACTTTGGCTCAAGTTTTGTTACCGCTAAAGCAGGCAGTTGGGGCAAGCAGTTAAAAAGTACAAAAGAGTCGGTTAAAAAAGACGGGACTAAATTAAGCAAAGATTTTGATGCTGTATACCGTGCCAAAAACCCTTACCCATTTGCAAGCCTTGAGCAAGTACTTGATCATATTGATCACGTAGTTGAGCTAATTGGTATTGATTATGTCGGTATTGGCTCCGATTATGATGGAGTAGGCGATTCATTACCTATCGGTTTAAAAGATGTATCTAGCTACCCTAACCTTGTTCAAGGTTTAATGGATAGAGATTACAGCGATGCTGATATTAAAAAAATTCTTAGCGGTAATTTATTAAGAGTTTTAAAGCAAGCTGAAGAGTATGCTAAAAAGCATTAAAGCTTTTATCATATATTAGTAATTGGCTAAAAGACCAAGAGCTAACTCAATATAAGCGCGGCCTAGCCGTGCTTTTTTATTGGTACCAATTTTATTAAAAGCATGATCATTTTAACGTATTAAATAGCCCATTAACTGCGTAGTTATCTTCAGCAATCTTTTTCCTCGGGTTTCGTAAAACTCAACCCAAGCTACGGCAATAAAGCTATAACGAAAAGCCAATCACTTTTCTTCAGGTATTAAAAAAGGCCACCTAAGTGACCTTTTTCTAATAATTAACTTTAAGGTTAATTATTACGCTACGATAGTTGCTACAAAGTACCTACGCCTAAGATAAGAGCGCCACCTTCATATGACACTTTTCTTCAGGCATTAAAAAACCCGAGACTAAGCTCGGGCTTTTTGGTAACAATTAGCTAGGCTAATAATTACGCTACGATAGTT
>NZ_JADYXE010000069.1:0-15012 GCF_015864465.1 Pseudoalteromonas sp. SWN29 | reverse complement strand
TGGCATTGTTTTTCCACGCCCTCTACTTAATTTTAATGATTAAATATTAAGCGCGACAACTAGTCTGACAGAGAGGGTAACCGAAATAGTCGTTTTTTTGCATATATAGAATGTAAAAATATGAGTGAATAATATCAATTCAAATATATAAGCAGATTGGTATTATATAAAAAGTATGAGATCCTCATAAATCAAAGTTATTTTAAATTAATGGTATTAGTTAATGATTACTCGTTAACAAACCTCTGACTTAACTTGTTTATGAAGGCAATGAATACTAATATAATTTCATGACCTTATAACTAAAATTTATTGAGTTAGTTGTTTTAAAATTACTACCAATAATGATTGTGAGCTGTAACTAGATGCCCTATGAAACATTTTTAGATGACTCTACTTCGCTAGTTGAATTTACACGTATTTACTTAGCTATTTTTTATACTTTTGTTGCGGGGTTTTATACATTTAGAATTATTTATAAAAATCGAGATACACCATCAGGCGTTATTTATCCCGGTGATAAATACTGTACTAGTTGGTGGAACCATATGGTTTTTAAATTTTTCAGAGCTGCTATTTGGTTTGTATGTGTAATTAGGGTGTTTGTACCTGAGTTAGATAGTTATCTTGGATTATTCCCAATTCTGAATGGCTGGCCAGGTGTATTATTCGGTGATGTATTATTGACCGCAGGCTTTATTTTAACGATGTTTGTACATTTTCATATGGCAGCACTTTGGCGCTCAGGAATTGATCCCAAGGGACCGCATGAGCTTAAAACATCAGGGCTATATGAATATTCTAGAAACCCGATGTACTTAGGTGTTGTAGCAGCGCAGGTCGGCTTCTTTTTAGCTTTACCTAGTGTATTCAGTTTGACCTGTTTAGTTATTGGTTTTGCAGCTATATATAGACAAACGTTAGTTGAAGAGGCTCATTTAGCTCATCGTTTTTCTACACAATACAAAGAGTATAAACAACTTGTGCCTCGTTGGTTATAGCTTGGGATTAAACTCTAAATATATAGGATTTAAATTAAAGAGTTAGTGGGTTGCTCCATGTTGGATTAATAAATTTCAGCATAACAGGCATAAGCTAGATAACTTCTTTTTGTTCTATATATTTTTTAATAAACTCTTTTTTAGAAACTGCCTTTGAAAAAATGTAGCCTTGGATATAATCGCAAGCAAGCTGCTTTAATAGATCGTATTGTTTTTGTGTTTCTACGCCTTCAGCAACAACCATAACATCTAAATTATGTGCCATAGTAATAATTGCTTTAACGAGAGCGATACTATTATCATTAGATTCAAGGTCATTGATAAACGAGCGATCTATTTTTAAAATATCGATATCTAAACGCTGTAAATATGCAAGAGAAGAGTATCCAACACCAAAGTCATCAATAGCTATATCTATATCAATGGCGCTCAACCGTTTTAATTGTCGCTGTATTGACGAGTCTGGATCCATTAGTGTGTTTTCAGTTACTTCAATTAATATAGTTTTTGCAGGCAGCTGATATTCCCTACTTGCTGCAATCCAATCATCCACCCAACAACCTGCACGATCAATTTCAAGCGGTGATGTATTTACACTTATTTGAATTGTTTTTTTACTCAAAACGTTAAATTGAACGGTATCTTGAATCGCTTGAGATTTTACCCATTGACCGATGTCGTTTATTAACCCATTTTTTTCAGCGACGGGTATAAATTCATTGGGTCCTATTAGGCCTCGGTCAGGATGATTCCAACGAATAAGGGCTTCAGCTTTTGGCACTGATTGTCCATCAATTGAAAATATAGGTTGGTAATATAATTCAAATTGATTATGAGTTATTGCTATGCGTATTTCTTCTATTAGGCGACGTTTTTCTGTGGCTTTTTCTTCAATAGTATACGAGAAAAACTCGTAGCGATTTCGACCTTTATTTTTAGACAAGTACATCGCTTGATCCGCACGTTTAACGAGTTCTTCTACTGTTGAACCATCAGTAGGAAAAAACGTTAAACCTATGCTTGCAGTAACAAATACCGTTTCTTTTTTTATTTTAATACTCTGCATTAAGCTGTTTTTTATAGCTTCGGCAATTTTTGATGCTTCATCTGGACTGTTTACACCCTCTAAAATTAATGTAAATTCGTCTCCGCCTAAACGAGCTACTGTATCTTTACTTGTTATACAGCTTTGAAGCCTGGCTCCTACTTGATGTAATAATAAATCCCCGTAATCATGGCCAAGGCTATCGTTTACTTCTTTAAAACCATCTAAATCTATAAATATAAGTGCGAATTTCATTCCTTCAACACTTACTAAGCTTTGTAGTTTCTCGTAAAAATACCGTCTATTTGGTAAATCGGTTAACCCGTCCTGGTAGGCATATTGTTGCAACTGAATATTTGCATTTTCAAGTTCATTAGTACGGAGCCTTACTTGATTTTCTAATGAGTTTTCTCTTTTTTCGATGTTATATAACATATCGTTAAAACAAGATGTTAACTGTCCGACTTCATCTTGTGATAGTTGTTCTGCGCGTAAACTATAGTCATGTGATGTGGTTATTTTACTGGCTGTTTGTGCTAAATATAAAATGGGGTTTAAAAATTTACGTCTTAATAAAAGAGACAAAATAAGGCTAACCGCAAAGGTAAATACCATCAGGATCATTATAAACTTGGTATAAAAAGTGATTCTTTCTTTAATGTAGCTGTCGTTAGCACGTATCTTTAACACACCATAATTATACATATCAAGTTGAAGCAAAGTATTAACTTCAATGCTTTGCTCTGTTTGTGTATTTTCGGAGTGTGCAATAGCTAATTGTTCACCAGTCGTACTCATTACCATTATACTAATGACATCTGCTCGCATCAGTATTGGGTTTATAAGTTCTTGTACTGCGTCTATATCGTCAAACATAAGTGCGGTAGTTATATTGGGTGAAAGCATTTTTGACAGAGAACCTAAGCTTTCTATTTGCTCCTCTTTAGCGCTGCTGATCTCATAAGCACTAAATACAATGGTTACTGTCGCGGTTGATACAAGTGCAACACTCATTAAGATGAATAATAATTTTTTACTTATTGTATTGAGTGAAAATAGTTTTTTCATTACATTACCTTTCTACAACGCGGGCTAGGCGTAGTACTTTTGAACTCATAGTAATGCCTGCATCTTTAAGCTGTTGTGGTGCAATTTCAAAGCGAATTTTACCACTGGAAAGAAAGAATTTGATATGGCCGCCATTTTCAATAAATGAGTCTGTTTCACCAATGACCATAATATTTTTTAGATCTAAAGGAGTTATGTTTTGCCATTGAGCAAATGTATCCGAGGTAATAAATAGCATGTTACACGCAGAAGTTGAAACTTCATCAAGAGTAATTAATTTGTTGTATAGAGGTAAGTTTTTTATCGTGCGATTTTTTAAAGCGGTATTAGCCACATTAATAAAGTATTTATCAGGGCTACAAATAGTAAATTCATTAAGGGATTCTAACTGATAATCCCAGTGTCCAAAACGTGCAAAGTTATATAAGAAACCTGCTTTTAACATGTATTCTTTTTCAACAGCGCTAACGCTGGCACTAAAAAGTGTCAATGTTATTAAGCTACTGTGAATTAGACTTCTTAACTTAATCATCTAATTAACTTAGAAATTTGCTGAAATAGTGAATGTAATACATTCATCAATATAGTTCGGTAATGTATAGGTTTCGCGCGTATTGTTGTACTCAATATGTGAACCTGAAAATAGGTTTTTACCTGAAATTGCAGTAGACCACACTGGAGTAGCCTGCCAATTCCAACTAATATCTAACGTTGTGTAATTATCGGTGTTATATGCATTGGAGTTTACTGATCGTAATGTCGCAAATACATTATGGTCATCTAAGAATGTATAATCGGCTTTTACAAATAACTGCCTGTTTTTAGAGTCATAGCCGATAGCCGGTTCTACTCTTGGAGGTAAGTCGTAATTATAGTCAGTATAGCTATAGCCAAACTCAGTATTGAGGTTATCAACTGGTTGCCATGATACAACTAGGTCGAACCCTTTAGTGGTTGTGTCTGCTACAGATGCAAAGTCTAAATCTAAGCGAGTCATTGTTAGTGCTTGAAAGACTTCTGGAATTCTCCCTGCTAGAAATAAATCGAGTATAGGAATGAATTGCTCAGCATGAGTATTCATATCAATAACCGCTACATTTTTAGCATCAGTATAATAAGACGATAAATCTAACGACCAGTCGTTAGTTGTAAATCGGTAGCCTAATTCATACGATAGATAGTTTTCTGACTTAACATTGTCATTACCATTTAGGTATGTTGGAATTCTATAGTTGTCTATTTGTTCAAAGCCTGAACTGATACCCGCTAGGTTTATTACTTTTGTACCATTAACTTTAAAGTTATCGTTAAACTCAATTAGAGTAGGGGTTCGAACACTTCGTGATACAGCACCCCATACAATGTTGTTGTCGGCTGGCTTATAAATAAGTCTTGCTGATGGTTGATTTTCCCACCCAGTTAAATCGTTATGGTCAAGTTTAGTACCAATAATAAAGTCAAGGGTATCAGGAATCACATTGTACTGAGCTTGGACAAGTGCACCATATTGTGTGAGGTTATCGAAGTCTTTATCACTATCTAAAAATACGCTTTCTGCGAAAGATATAGAATTGTATCGGTAGTTTAAGCCCCAATCTAGTTGTAGAGATTGATATATAAAGTTCATCTGATAATCAATATCTATCGATTGAAAGTCTTCTTTAATATAATTTTGAGAGCCATTTTGTTTAAGCCAAGAAACTTGTAGCATCTGGTTTGCATCTGGCGACATTCTATTTTCTAACCTTGCCATTATGCGTGAGTCTGTTCGTTTTAAATCATCCGAAAATGCAATGTTTGCGTTGGTTTCATCTATAACGCCTCGATAGTTTTGGCCAAGTTTTGAGTGAGTTATATCGCCTTGAAGTAGTGCTGACCACTCATCACTAGGGGTAAAGTCAGCCCTAAAACCTAAAGAATTTTGCTTGGTTGTATCGCTTGGAGTGAGTGAAATTCCTTTTTTTGACTCATTGGCATCTTTTAAGTGGCCGTAAACTCGGTAACTTCCTTTGTTACTTATATCTCCACCATAGCGAAGGTTTGCATCAGCATTTATTTGGTTACCAGTGGTTATATTTGCGTATCCACCGCGAGTATCAATACTATTTTTAGTGATAATATTAATAACGCCATTATTTGCATTACTTCCCCAAAGTAACCCGCCTTGCCCGCGTATTACCTCAATGCGTTCAATATCGTACAAAGGCACGTTTAGGGTTTCCCAGTAAACTGCCGCAAATTTTGGGGTATACAAGCTTTGCCCATCAATCATTACTAACAGTTTGCTTGAAAAACGAGAGGCAATGCCTCTTGATGAAATAGCCCATTGGTTGTTATCGAGCTGGCGTACAATTAAACCAGGCACCATTTTGAGTGCTTCGGGAACAGAGGTTGCTCCAGATTTAGTAATTTGTTCTTTACTTAAAACATAAATAGATGAAGCGGTATCAAATGCTGATTGCGCTCTTTTCATTGCAGAAGTTGCTTGCACATCCATGCCCATTAAAGCATCAAGATCAAGGTCTTCGTCTTCAAACGGCTCAGCCGCTAAAAGTGGGCAAACAAAAAGTAACGGCCAAAATAAACGTTGTGATATTTTCACCCAAAAGTCTCCAGCGCAATCAAAAAATCAAAAACAGTCATTGTTTTTGTAAAACATGTGATATCACACAATGTTAACATATATTAGCAATGTAAAAGTATAATTACGATTAAATCAAACAAATCAATTTTGTAGTTATTAAATTTTTATTACACGTTACGAATTGTAAAAAAAATCTGGAAATAAAGTATACAGCCTTCATATAAATATTTTCAGCAGAGTAAGCAAAGAGGAAGTTACTGATAGCTATCAGTTATATAAGTTGAAAGTTAGTCTATTTTAGAAGGATTTAAAAGCACTTTTAGGTCATTAATATTTTAGACCATGTTTTTATAAAGGTAGAGAGAGTGGCATAAAAATAAAATTTTAATGTAACGTTAAATTAACTATTGTTGAGTACTTAATTCTCTTTGCTTTTATTAAAGGTATATAGAATACTTAAATTCGCTTGGTTTTGCTTTGAAGGCACCAAAGTATGATGAAAAATGAATTAATTAATGTAGAAGAAGTTCTCGATTTAATGCTTGATGCCGTATGTGTGGTAGATAAACAAGGCACATTTGTTTTTGTCAGTGCCGCATTTGAGCAAATTTTTGGTTATACGGCAGATGAAGTTGTTGGCAAAAAAATGATTAACTATGTTTACGAAGGTGATCATTATAAAACACATAACGCTGTAGCTACGCTATTGTCTGGCGAAACGGTAAACCCTCGCTTTGAAAACCGATGGATAAGGAAAGATGGTCAAATAGTTCATATACTATGGTCTGTTCGTTGGTCAGAGCAACATCAAGTAAGAATTGCTGTAGCGCACGACATAACTGAGCGTAAAATAATGGAAGAACAATTGTATTATCTGGCAGGCCACGATGTACTTACCGGCTTACCTAATCGCTCGTTATTAATGGATAGATTGCAAAGCACGCTAATAAAAGCACAAAGAAACGATTCATTTTTTTCATTACTATTTATCGACATAGACGGCTTTAAAGCTGTTAACGATACTTACGGCCATAGTGTGGGAGATAAACTATTGCACAGCATTGCTATTAGGCTCTCTAGTGTCATTAGAGAGTACGATACAGTTGGGCGTTTAGGGGGAGATGAATTTTTGATTATTTTAGATAATTTAAAATCACTAACCGAGGCTGACTTTATAAAATTAAAATTGCTTGCCCAATTTAAAGCGACATTTACACTTGATGAATTAAGCTTAAATATCTCACCTAGTATTGGTATTGCAAACTACCCCGAGCACGGTCAAACAGATCACGAACTTATAAAACATGCTGACCAAGCGATGTACAAAAATAAACAACGAGGCCTAGACAACGTAGCCTATTTACCTTAATACCGACGTTGATTTTTCACCTTAAACTAACTCATGACCACAACACCTTTCGCTACAGTATCTTACTTGTCGCCATATTTTTAATATCACTTTGCCAGTGCTGTGCTAAAAAATCTATAAATGCTCTTACAACAGTTTGTTGGTAGTTTCTTGATAAATAAACTGCCCATAAATTATGCCCTGGTGAGTAATACTCAGGTAAAACCTCAACGAGTTCGCCACTCCTCAAATAAGGATTAGCTAAATCGCATGGAATATTAGCAATCCCCATTCCTTTAACTGCAGCTTTAACTAATACGGTCATTTCGTTTGATTGCAAATTGCCACTTACGTCAATTTGTTCATTACTTTTACTCGATAATATTCGCCATTTAGCCGCGCTGCTATGCACTAAGCAATTATGATTAAGTAAATCTTGTGGCTCGTTTAGCAAAGGTGATTTAGCTAAATAGGTTTTTGATGCACATAACACACTATCTATATGCATGAGTTTACGCGCAATAAGCTGCTCACTAGGTTGATCAATATAACGCAGCGCCACATCAACACGTTCATCAACCAATTGCGACAAGTTATCCGAAAGTACAAGTTGAATATTAGTTTGAGGATGAATAGCAGTAAATTGCTCCACCATATCAAATAACAAGTTTTGGCCAAGCCCAATAGGAGAGGCGATTCGAATTGTGCCCACCAGCTCATTATTATGGCTATGCGCTCTGCTTTGTAAATCAGACACCGTACTGAGTATTTGTTGGCAGTAAATAAGTGCTTCTTCGCCCTGAATGGTCAAGCTTACTTTACGTGTGGTTCTATGAAATAGCCTGAGTGAAAGCCATTGCTCTATTTCTTGTACATGGCGAGTTACTTGTAAACGGCTTAACTCTAAATGCTCGGCTGATTTAGTAAAGCTGCCACAGCGGGCAACTTCAACAAAACTCGTAATTGCGGTTATTTTATCCATTGGTAACTTACTTTGAACTAATATATGTCTTAACTGTGTATTTATCACTTTAAGTAGTGCAAGTAAACTAACTTTATCAACTTAACAGATAGAGAAACGATAATGAAAATAGCAGTTTTAGGCGCAACAGGCTGGATTGGCAGCACAATAGTACAACAAGCAACTAAACGTGGTTTAGAAGTAATTAGCATTGTACGCGATGCCGCAAAAGTAACTGATAACACAGCCGTTCGTGTATTTGATTTACAAAGCCAAGATAGCATTGCATCAGTACTTGAAGGCGTTGATGTTGTTATTGCTTCGGTAGGCGGTCGAGCAAGTGGCAATCACGAACTTGTAGCGCAAACAGCAGAGCGTTTACTTAACGCACTTAATAATACTAATACACGTTTATTGTGGGTGGGTGGTGCAGGTAGCTTAGAAGTAGCACCTGGAGTTACGCTTGTATCAACACCAGAGTTTCCTGATGAATATAAAGCCGAAGCGCTAGCACAAGGTGAAGCACTTAAAGTATTTAAAACAACAACTAGCTCTGCTTCGTGGACGTTTGTAAGCCCTGCTGCAATTATTTATCCGGGTGATAATGAAGGCGATTACCGTATTGGCAACAATACATTTTTTACTAATGACGCAGGCGAAAGCAAAGTTTCGGTCACTGATTACGCAACAGCAATGGTTGATGAAGCGCAAAATGCGGCGCATGTAAATCAGCATATTAGTATTGCCTACTAGCCTAATTATCAATCAAAAGCGTTTGATTATTTAGATATAACAATACTGGCTCATAAGGCTAAAATAATTTAATCTGAGTATATTAATCTTTATTAAATTATTTGCCTTATGAGCCTTATTTTTTCCCTTGCGTTAGCAAGTCTTCCCGCTTTACCAGAGCCTGTTGCCAATAATGCGGTAGCTAAAGTAACAGCACAAAACCAAACCTATTTTTTAAGCTTTATGGGGCTGGGCCGCGATAAACAGCATTCGTCAGTGCATAACAAAGTGTGGGCGCTTAAAATTGGCGATTCACAGTGGCAATCTAAAACTGGCGTGCCTTCAAGTTTGCCACTAAAAGGGCGCTTAGCTAGTACCGCAGTGGGTTTAGGTGAGTACGCCTATGTGTTTGGCGGCTATACGGTAGCAGAGGATCATACTGAAGTTTCAAGCCCAGACGTATATAAGTACGACGTAATAAAAGATACTTACACCCACCTTGCGAGCATGCCAGTACCCGTAGACGACAGCGTAGCGCTAAGTTATAAAGCGCGTTACATTTACTTAATTAGCGGCTGGCATAACGACGGCAACGTAAATTTAGTACAAGTGTACGACACACAAAATAATACATGGCAACAAGCCTCGCCATTTTTAGGAGAGCCTGTATTTGGCCAAGCCGCTGCGATTAGCGGTAATACCATTGTTATTTGTGATGGTGTTAAAACACAAGCTAATCCTGATTCGCGTCGCTCGTTTGCAGGCGTAGCACAGTGCTTAAAAGGCTCTATAGATTCAACTAATCCACAAAAAATAGATTGGCGCACGCTGCCACACCCAACGGGCACCGCTCACTATCGAATGGCAGCCACCAGCTATAACGGCAATATTTATATGCTGGCAGGCTCTAATAACCCATATAACTACGGTGCAATAGGCTACGACGGTAAACCTGCACCAGCAAGCAATCATGTTTGGCGCTTTAGTGTTGATAAAAACGAATGGCAGGTTTTATCACCGGTTGACGTAAAAAGTATGGATCACCGTGGTTTACTTGAGCACAACGGTGTTTTATACCGAATTGGCGGTATTGATAATAACCAGCAAGTAAGTGCTAACGTACTCGGTTACGAGGTTCAAAAATGAACACCCTTTACATTACCGGGGCGGGAGTCAGCGCAGCCAGTGGTATTCCCACATTTCGAGGTGAGGATGGTTACTGGACCATAGGCAGTAAAAATTATACGCCTATGGAAATGGCAACACGCGCAATGTACCAAAACGCTCCTAAAGAGTTTTTAGCGTGGTATTACCATCGCTTTGCGACGTATCGTAACCATGGCCCAAACGACGTGCACCATTGGTTGAGTAATAAAAACTTAATCACTCAAAACATAGATGGGCTTGATGGTAAAGCAGGTAATAAAAACTACATTGCTATTCATGGCAGGCTTGATCAAATGACCTTATTTCATGAGCAAGGCGACGACGTAACGCCATTTACCGCTCCGTGGGAAAACGTTGATGAAAGCTGCTTGCACAACTCATTATTTGAAGTGTTTAATATTAAAAACCAAGCACCTGAGCTTAGTCATTCTTTTAAACCCTTTGTTTTATTGTTTGATGAGTACTACACCGAGCTTTATAGAATTAGCGAAGCGCAAAAGCGTATGAGCAACGCCGATAAAATCGTATTTATGGGCACCTCGTTTAGCGTTAATATTACGCAAATGGCAATTGAAATAGCCCGCGATTACAACATTCCCATTGAAGTTGTAGACCCCGAACCAGCTCATATATTACACCCTAATGTAAGCTATAAAAAAATGACGGCACTGGAGTACATTCAAAACAACTAAAGTAAGCGCGTTATGAGTATTTAACGCGCAACCTTTAATGTTATTTACAATTTTGCAAAGTTTTTATCTCTCCAGTTATACATGTTGTTCTATAATATTAATTAGCAAAAGCAATCGCTTTATAAAAACATAATAATATACAAGAGACATAAATGAGTGATTTAACCGCAATAGCCAATTTATCAATACTTTTAGTAGAACCTTCAGACGTTCAACAAAAAATAATTATAAAATCGTTATTAGATAGTGGCGTTAAACAAGTAGAAACGGCAACCACACAAGAGCAAACATTAGCACTGCTTATTAAATACCAACCAGATTTAGTAATAAGCGCCATGTATTTGGCCGATGGAACAGCCGACACCTTATTGCAAAAAATCAGATCAAACCCAAGCACCGAGCATCAACCGTTTATGCTTGTATCAAGCGAGCGAAATAAAAAGTATTTAGAGCAACTTCGTCAATCGGGTGTATTAGCCATTTTACCAAAGCCTTTTAGTGCAACCGCTATTACACGGGCACTTAAAGCCACGCTAGACATAATTAGTGAAGAAGAAGTAGAGCTTGAACATTTCGATGTAACATTACTACGGGTGCTCGTTGTAGATGACAGTCCCTTTGCACGCAAGCACATTATTCGCGTACTTGCCGGTATGGGAATACCTGCACCAGTAGAAGCTGAAAACGGCAAAGAAGCTATTGAGCACTTAAATAATCAATCGTTTGATTTAATAGTAACCGACTACAACATGCCCGAAATGGACGGACGCGAACTAACCGAAGCCGTTAGAAGCTCAAATAGCTACTCGCATATTCCTATTTTAATGGTGAGCTCAGAAGCTAACGAAACACATCTAGCAAATATTGCCCAAGCAGGTGTTGATGCAATTTGTGATAAACCATTTGAGCCTGCAACAGTAAAAGACTTATTGTTTAAAATAATGTCTTAAAACAAGGCCTTAAAGCAAGCTCTTAAAATAATGCCTTAAAAATAACGCTAAGCGTAGGGCGATGATTATTTCCCTACGCTTACCTTTAAGGCAAATTTACTCTTACAGCTTTCCTAATCTATAAATAAGTAATGCGGTTTTTTTAATGTTTTTATCAAGGCTGGTTAAATCGGCTGTTTCGTTTTTAGTGTGCGCGCCGCTGCCCATTAAGCCCAAACCATCAAGCGCCATATCAACATGGCTTGCCGCAAACGAAATGTCTGCAGCGCCTGCATTACGTGGGTTTGCGGCTACTACTTTGTTAAAGCCTAAGTCGTGGCTTGCGTCGCTGTACAATTCTAATAGCTTTTTATTGCCATCAGTTAATGCCATTGGTGGGTAACCATCTTCAAAAATAAGCTCAGCTTTACTACCATTTAAACTGTTGCTAGCAATGAGTTGCATTGACCTTTTTGCGTTTTCGAATTGTTTTGGCGAAAGTGCACGTAAATCACCTGCAACATGCACGGTTTGTGCTATTACGTTACTTTTACCAAACGCCGTTGCTGACGAGTTAGCACTGTCGTAGTCGGCATTGGTACCGCCCACAATAAGCCCAGGATTAAATGTTAAATTAGGTTGCGTGGCAAGTTGCTCTCTAAAATCATTTAAAATACGCGATGCCTCGTAAATAGCGCCATAACCAACGCTTTCGCTAAATATTTGTGACGAATGCGCTGCATTTGCCGTTACGTTTAGCGTCCAGCCGGTATAACCACGGCGCGCCGCCATTGCGGTTTTTATATTGTTATCGCCATTTTCATAGCCAAGCGCTACGTCAGCCCAAATTGCGGCATCAACAATAGCTTGTTTAGATAAGCTAAGCGGGCGGCCGCTGCTTTCTTCATCGCCAGTCAATAATACTTTTATGCTTACATTTTCGAGCAAATTAAGGGCTTGTAAGCTTTTAAGCGCAGTAATTATAATCGTGTTACCGCCTTTCATATCGGCAACGCCTGGGCCACTGGCTGTATCGGCATCAAGCTGTTTATAGGTAGTAAAGTTATCGTTTTTGGCAAATACCGTATCTAGATGGCCGATCATCAGTATTTTTATTGCATCGGGGTTTTCACTCTCATGGGTTGCTAATACATGCCCTGCGCGGTTAAACGCACTGCCATCAAGCCATTCTACTTTAAAACCAATGGATTTAAGCTGCTCGCTTGTCAGCGCACCTACTTTTTTTACACCTTCAATATTAAGCGAACCGCTATTAATATTTACGGCTTGCTCTATTTCTTTAAGTGCTTGGGGAATATTTTTATCGACCTGTTTTATTATTTCACGCTCGTTTTTATCAAGCGCCGCGTGGCTTGTAAGCGGCAAGGTACTAGCAAGTGTGAGGATAAGTGCATGGCTAAACTTTAAAAATGACATAACAGCATAATAAGTGAGAAATAAGAGTATTTAATATGAAGTAAAAATACAGAGGATTCAATAGAAAGAGATTGTGATTTTTAACTAATTTTATAAGTAATAACAAGTTACAAGTTTAAGGGTTATAGGGTGAACGCGTTATTAGTTTAAACACAGGTATTTAAAATATGATTTGTTAATTAATAATCAACGAGTATAACTAATCAGCTATACGTCTGATATTACTGATCTCCCTCGTTTTGGAGTTTTGCTGCATTTAGGGAAGGCAAGACGAAGCTAACTAACTGTTTACACTTGTTTGTTATATGGTTAGGATGAAATTAGTATTAAATAGGGATATTTGTCGGTTTGTAAAACGAAAAATGTCGTAGAATAAATTGTTAACTATCTTTTGGCAACGGAGTGAATTTTGACTATAGAAACATGTTATATGTGTGATAGGCCAAAAACCTCTGGAGAGCATGTACCTCCTAAATGCTTGTTCCCTGAAAATAAAGATTTGGAGTCTGGTGAAAATTTTAGGAAAAATTTAATAAAAGTTCCTTCATGTGACGAGCATAACTCAGCTAAATCACGAGATGATGAATTCATGCTAATAACGTTTGCATCTAGTATGGCGGCTGAAAAAGGGAGTGGTTCCCTACAAAATTTAAAGTTGAAGCGGATTCTAGATAGAAAACTATACGTTTTTACTGAGTTGTTAAAAAACTCTACGCCAGTTCCATTGCTTGATAATAAAAATAATGCTTTCGAAACATGTATTTATTCACTTGATCGACAAAGGTTTATGAATCAGATAGAAGCAGTAGCAAATGGGATTTACTTTCATCATTTAAAGCGAAAAGTAACGGGTAAAACTGTAGTTAATCCAATAGAAGGCTTCCAAACAACAAGTATTCAGCAGAATCATCACAATGCTAAAACCAAACAATTTGCAAAAATGCTTTTTCCTGATATGCCAATTTATGGTGATAACCCAGATATTTTTTATTATCAGGTTACGGAAGATAAACCTGAAATGATTATGAAGTTGGTATTTTATAAAAACATTGAGTTTATCGCTGTATTTAATGGCTAAATATATATAATTAACAGGGTCTTATAGTCAATTTCGTAACAGTTGGCTCGTTCCGCTTCGTTTCACATTTTAGCTAACTGCTATTCACCGCTTAAGGCGGCGTTGAGGCTGTAGAATTACTTTTTTAAGAAAAACAGCCTGTTTTGTGGGTTAAAAAATGCATTACCTAATGCTTTTGAAGCGCTTAGAGTTGATTACAGGAGCTCGCTTTTTAATTTAATTTGGATGTTGGAGTTATTCTATAGTCTCGTTATGTGTTTTCGGGTTCACTTTACAAATCGAGGTTAGGAGGTAAGTTGAAACTAGTTACATTTATTATGTCAGAATCTGATCTTTCAAAAGATAGGCACGGTTCTGTACAAGAAGCCGCTACTGAGGCTTGTAAGAAGTTGACTGATTCAGGCTATAAAGGTGAATTTGAACTTGTACCATTTAGGTTTAAAGGTGTTGGGAAGAAGTACAGATCTGAATACATTGATTACACTAAATTTATTTTAAAACAGGATACGATTAATATATCGGTTGAGTGTGAATATGGTGAAGTTAAATCTATATTGGACATCCCTAAAAATACCTGAATTATTTATTTGAGATTATATAATGGCAACAATTCGAGATATTATTAAAACGTGCTCAAGTACAATTTTAGATACAGATTTATCAATTATATTTAAAAAACTAATTCAGTGGGTAATTGTACCTGTACTACTTTTATTCATTTTGGGTTTCCTGGTCAGTAAATATAACGATTACAAACGCTCAAGTTATTGTGAGGCGCAAGGTGTATCCGAGTATTATTGTGATTCATTCATACAGAATGGCGGAGACTAAAAAACACATGGCAAGGTGGTTAATGTGAACTGAAACAGTGGGCTACTATTCTCTTTGCTACAGGTAGTGTTTAGAAATCTGTGTCATTTCAGTATTATTAAGAAAACAGGAGTGACACATGACTCAATCTTTCGATTTC